>NZ_JBQJIK010000042.1:0-69226 GCF_052078665.1 Inquilinus sp. CA228
GTGTGGGGGGTGGGGGTGTCTCTGGCCGTGACCCCGACCGACGATGCCGATCCACGCCCCCAACCGTCATCGCGAGGAGCGAAGTGACGTGGCGATCCACGGGTTGGTGCCGCTGGATGGCCACGCCCCTCCGGGGCTCGCCGTGACGGTTCTCTACGGTGAAAAGCCGCACGGCAGCGGCGCCCATCGGTCCGCTCAAATATCGTACGGCAGTTCCTCGTCCCGCTGATTCAGGAACAGCAGGACGATGCCGGTGAGGGTCAGGAACAGGTGGGCGGGCGGCTGGCCGTTCCATTCCTTGGACTGCCACATGGCGAACCATTCGCCGCCGATGACGACGAAGCCGAAGGCGTAGAGCAGGAAGCCCATGCCGACCCCAGCCAGCGCCACGGCCTTGGCCCGGGCGAAGACGGTGGCGGGTGCGTCCCAGCGTGCCGCCATGCGCACGGCGCCGGCCCAGCAGACCAGCGCCGTGGCGACCTGCCAGGCGATGATCAGGGCATAGGCCAGATGGGCGGCCCATGGAACGTCGATCGCCCGTCCCATCAGGGCGGGCGACCGGAAGGTGGTGTCCATCGCCAGCACGTGCCGGACGAAGGCGAAGTTGGAACCGTAATCGGTCAGGTTGCCGATCGCGACCAAAGTGAAGAACAGCGCAACACCGGCTGTGGCCAGGATCTTGAGGACCCTGGCCGTCAGCATCAGTGGGCCATCGCCGGCTCGCGGCCGATATCGGCCATCGGGTGCCGCTCGGCCCGCTGCAGGGCCTGGCCCTGGGCGTCGAACAGGTGGCAGGTGTCGGCAGCGAAGCCGATCTGGACCTGGTCGTTGGTCTTGGCCCGGCTGTCACCTTCAGCCTGCACCGTCAGCATTCCGGCATCGGTCTTCAGGTAGAGAAAGGTCTCGCCGCCGAGGCGTTCGACCACCAGCACCTGGCCAGGGATGGTGGCGGCACCGGTGCCCAGCACGTTCATATGCTCCGGCCGGACGCCGAGCGTGACCTTGTCGCCGACATTGGCCCGGCCCGGCTGCACCGGCACGGTGACCGAGCCGCCGCCCGGCAGCCCCACCGTCGCGGTGGCGCCATTGGAAGCGGTGACCTCGGTCTCGACGAAGTTCATCTTCGGGCTGCCGATGAAGCCGGCGACGAACAGGTTGTCCGGGTGGTGGTACAGCTCGAGCGGCGAGCCGACCTGCTCGATCCGGCCGGCGCTCAGCACCACGATCTTGTCGGCCAGCGTCATCGCCTCGACCTGGTCGTGGGTGACGTAGACCATGGTCGCGTTCAGGTCGTTGTGCAGGCGGGCGATCTCGATCCGCATCTGCACGCGCAGCGCCGCGTCGAGGTTCGACAGCGGCTCGTCGAACAGGAACACCTTCGGGTTGCGCACGATGGCGCGGCCGATGGCGACGCGCTGGCGCTGGCCGCCCGACAGCTCCTTCGGCTTGCGCTTCAGCAGGTGCTCGAGCTGCAGGATGCGGGCGGCGTCGCCGACCTTGCGCTCGATCTCGGCCTTGTTGGTCTTGGCGAGCTTCAGGCCGAAGGCCATGTTCTCGTAGACCGTCATGTGGGGATAGAGCGCGTAGCTCTGGAACACCATCGCGATACCGCGCTCGGCGGGCGGCAGGTCGTTGACCCGCTGGCCGTCGATGGCGAGGTCGCCGGCACTGATGTCCTCGAGGCCGGCGATCAACCGCAGCAGGGTCGACTTGCCGCAGCCCGAGGGGCCGACGAAGACGACGAATTCGCGGTCGCGGACGTCGAGATCGACCCCTTTGATGATCTCGAGGTCGCCGAACGACTTACGAATGCCACGGAGCGTTACGCCAGCCATGTTTCCTCCACTGCGCAAACTTTGTCCGCACCATATCCAGCACGGGCGGCCGAGGCCAGCATTTTGGAACCGCGGATGTCAAATCGTCTGATGTTTGTATGATTCTGATTCGGGTGCGCCCCGGCCGCCGGCGCCCGCCGCGGGCTTGCGATCGATTGACACCGGCTGGGCCGGCCCCCTAAATCCGCCGGCCCGAAGGAGCCGACATGCCCAGCCGCCTTGATCTCCCGACCGCGATGAGCGGCGCCGCATCGTGAGACGGCACGCGATCAAGGCCGCGACCGCCCTGGTCGGGCTGGCCGGGCTGTGCGGCATCATCGCCCTGGTCGCCTCGCAGAACGCCGAGGCGGTGCTGCAGCTGCTGCTCAATGCCAGCGGCGGCATCCTGCTGGTGGTCGCGTCGCATTTCCTGGCGATGGGCTGCTCGGCGCTGGCCTGGCGCGCCGTGATGCGGCCGCTGTGGTCGGCCGGGCCGGGCATCTTCCTGTGGGCGCGGCTGGTGCGGGAATCGGCCAATGCGGTGCTGCCCGTGGCCCAGGTCGGCGGCAATGTGCTGGGCGCCCGGGTGCTGGCGCTGCACGGCGCCGGCACGGTCCCGGCCGGCGCCGGGATGCTGGTCGACCTGACCCTGGAATTCCTGACCCAGATCCTGTTCTTCGCCATCGGCCTGCTGGTGCTGATCGCGATCGGCGGTGGCGACGAGCTGGGCTGGGCTGCGCTCGGCCTCGGGGTCGCGGTGCTGATGGGCATCGGGTTTGTGCTGGCGCAGCGCTGGGGCATGTTCCGGCTGTTCGAGAACCTGCTGGGCCGGATCGCCCAGCAGTTCGACTGGCCGGCGCTGGGCTCGCTGTCCGGCCTGAACAACACGGTGCTGGCGATCTATCGCGACCGCGGCGCCATGGCCCGGGCGGCCGCCTTTCACCTCACGGGCTGGGTGCTCGGCGCCGGCGAGGTCTGGCTGGCCCTGCATGTGCTGGGCGCCGAGATCGGCTTCGCCGAAGCCCTGGTGATGGAGAGCATCGGCCAGGCCGTCCGCACCGCCGCCTTCCTGGTGCCGGGGGCGCTCGGCATCCAGGACGGCAGCATCCTGGCGCTCGGCGTGATGTTCGGCCTGCCGCCGGAGCTCGCCTTGTCGGTGGCGCTGGTCAAGCGCCTGCGTGAGCTGCTGCTGCATGCGCCGGCGCTGCTGATCTGGTACCTCATCGAAGGCCGGCGCCTGCTGCGGACGCCGGATGTCGCACGCGAGCAGGCCTGAATGTCGATCTACACCCAGCCTCACACCTCCTGGACCCATCGCCTGACCCGGATGATGGTGCGGCCCCTGGTCGGCACCCGGGTCACGCCGAACCACCTGACCACCGGGCGCCTGGTCACCGGCCTGGCCGCCTGCGCCGCCTTCGCCGTCGGCGATGCGCAGTGGACCCTCTGGGGCGGGGTGATCTGGCTGGTGTCCTGCCTGCTGGATCGGGCGGATGGCGAGCTGGCGCGGCTCGGCAACAGCTCCTCGCCCTTCGGCCATCTCTACGACACGATCTGCGACCTCGCGGTCAACGCGCTGATGTTCCTGGCGATCGGCATCGGGCTGCGCACCAGCTGGCTCGGGCCGGTCGGGCCGCTGCTGGGCATCGTGGCGAGCGCCGGTGTGCTGGCGGCTTCGATCCTGTCGACCAGGCTGGAGGCGGCGGGCGCGCCCGGGGCCGAAGTCAAGACCAAGGCCTATGTCGGCATCCTCGGCTTCGACTTCGACGACGCCCTCTATCTGTTCGCGCCGGCGGCCTGGTTCGGCCTGTTCCCCTACATCCTGATCGGCGCGGCGATCGGCGGGCCGTTCTTCGCCATCCTGACCGCGGTGCGCCTCCGCGCCGCACGGGCAGGATAGCAGGGCGGCGAACTCATGTTACAGGCGACATATATGTGCTTCTACGTGGGAGTGGCGTGAAAGAAAATTGTCATCCTCGGGCTTGACCCGAGGATCCAGGGGCCGCCAGAGCGGCTCTCGGTGGCCCCTGGATTGCCCGGTCAAGCCGGGCAATGACAGAAAAGGGAAGGAACGTTCCGGTCTCTGAAACTTGGATTCGGAGCCCTGGGCAGGATAGAGCGCCTATTGACACTCATTCGCAATCTCATTTACATCCATCGGCGACACACCGGAGCCGCCGACGCATGTACATCTGCATCTGCAACGCCCTGAACGACACTCAGATCCGGTGTGCCGTGGATTCAGGGGCGAAGACCGCGGGGCAGGTCTATGCCGGGCTCGGCTGCGCCCCGCGCTGCGGCAAATGCGTCACCTCCATCCGCCGGATGGTGAACGAGTCCACCCGCGAGCAGGACGACGCACCGGTCCGCCTCGCCGCCGAGTAAGCCGCCTCTGTACGGCGCCGCGCCGCGGTGCTAGCCAGCCTCCCAGTGAATTCCGAAGGGGAGGCCGCGATGGCGGAGACCAGGCGCATCATCATCGACACCGATCCGGGCCAGGACGACGCCATCGCCATCCTGCTGGCGATGGGCTCGCCGGAGCTGGAGATCGCCGGCCTCACCACCGTCGCCGGCAACGTGCCGCTGTCGCTGACCACCGCCAACGCGCTGAAGCTGTGCGAGCTGGCCGGCCGCACCGACATCCCGGTGGTCCAGGGGTCGATCCGCCCGCTGGTGCGGCCGCTGGTCACAGCCGAGGCGGTGCACGGCAAGACCGGCCTCGACGGCTCCGGCCTGCCCGACCCGACGACCAGGCCGATCCCCGGCCATGCGGTCGACTGGATCGTCGACACGATCATGGCGGCGCCGGAGGGCACCTACACGCTGTGCCCGCTCGGGCCCTTGACCAACATCGCCGCGGCGCTGGTGCGCGAGCCGAAGATCGCGCCGCGGATCCGCGAGATCGTGTTCATGGGCGGCGGCTTCTTCGAGGGCGGCAACACCACCCCGGCGGCCGAGTTCAATATCTATGTCGACCCGCACGCCGCCCATGTGGTGCTGACCAGCGGCATCCAGCTGACCATGGTGCCGCTCGACGTCACCCACAAGGCGCTGACGACCCGGCCCTGGCTCGACAAGGTGGCGGCGCTGGGCACGCCGGCGGCGAAGAGCGTCCACGGCATGCTGGGCTTCTACGAGCGCTTCGACATGGACCGCTACGGCACCGCCGGCGCGCCGCTGCACGACCCCTGCGTCATCGCCTATCTGCTGCAGCCGGAGCTGTTCGGCGGCCGCGACTGCCATGTGGCGGTCGAGCTGGCCGGCGAGCACACGCTGGGCATGACCGTGGTCGACTGGTGGGACATGGCCGCCAAATGGGGCCACCCGGACGGGAAGCGGAAGAACTGCCATGTGCTGCGCGACATCGACGCCGACGGCTTCTTCGAGCTGATCTACCAAGCGCTGCAGCGGCTGTGAGAATGGTGGAGGGTGGCGTGACCGAATCCCTCGAAAGCGTCTTCACCATCGAGGCGGCGCCGCTGAAGTTCGGTGCCGGCGCGGTCGAGGAGTTGGGCTGGGAGCTGAAGCGCCTCGGCGTCTCCCGGGTGCTGCTCGTCGCCGACCCGGCGCTGCACGAATTCGAGCTGGTCGACCGGGTGATCGGCATCATCCAGCGCAGCGGCATCGGCGTGACCCGGTTCGAGGGCGTCGCGGTGGAGCCGACGCTGGAGTCGCTGGAACTCGCCGCCGAGGTCGCGCTTTCGGCGGAGGTCGACGGCTTCGTCGCGCTCGGCGGCGGGTCGACCATCGACACCGCCAAGGTCGCCAACCTGATCAAGCGCCATGGCGGCGCGATCATGGACTATGTCAACGCGCCGATCGGCGGCGGCCGCAAGCCGCCGGGGCCGCTGTTCCCGCTGGTGGCGGTGCCGACCACCTCCGGCTCGGGGTCGGAGGCGACGACCGTCGCCATCCTCGACATCCCCGAGCTCAAGCTGAAGACCGGGATCTCGCACCGCTTCATCCGGCCGAGCCTGGCGCTGGTGGATCCGGAGCTGGCGCGCACCACCCCGGCCGGCGTCACCGCCTCGGCCGGGCTCGACGTGGTCTGCCACGCCGTCGAATCCTATATCTCCAAGCCCTTCGACGCGCGGCCGCGCCCGGCCACGCCGGACGACCGGCCGCCCTATCAGGGCAGCAACCCGGTGGCCGACATCTGGTCGCTGCGGGCGATCGAATTCGGCGGCCGCTTCCTGGCCCGGGCGGTGGCCGACGGCAACGACCTGGAGGCGCGCGGCACGATGATGCTGGGCGCGACCATGGCCGGGATCGGCTTCGGCACCGCCGGGGTGCACATCCCGCACGCCTGCGCCTATCCGATCGCCGGGCTGAAGCATGACTTCCACGCCGACGGCTACAGCCATGCCTTCGTGCCGCATGGCTATTCGGTGATCGTGACCTCGCCGGCGGCATTCCGCTTCACCTATGATTCGGCGCCGGAGAAGCACATTCGGACGGCGGAGCTGTTGACCGGACGTCCGGTCAGCGATCCGGGGCCGGACAGCCTGCCGCGGGCGCTGGTCGCGCTGATGCGCCAGGTCGGCGCGCCGAGCGGCATCGCCGCGCTGGGCTATGGCGAGGCCGACATCCCGGCCCTGGTCGAGGGCGCGCTGAAGCAGCAGCGGCTGCTGGTCGGCGCGCCGAAGCCGGTCGGGCCGGCCGATCTGGAGCTTATCCTGCGGGGGTCGATGGCGAATTGGTAAGAGAAAGGCCGCCGGATCGCTCCGGCGGCCTTCGGTTCGATCGCGGCGATGGATCAGGCGGCGCGCAGCACCACCTCGGTCGGCACATAGTTCAGGCCCAGCGCCTCGGCCACCGGCTTGTTGGTGACCTGGCCGGAATGGACGTTCAGCCCCTCGCGCAGATGCGGGTCGTCCAGGCAGGCGCGGCGATAGCCCTTGTCGGCCAGCGCCAGGGCGAAGGGCAGGGTGGCGTTGTTCAAGGCCACGGTCGAGGTCCGCGCCACGCCGCCCGGCATGTTGGCGACGCAGTAATGCACCACCCCGTCGACCACATAGGTCGGGTCGTCATGGGTGGTCGGCTTCGAGGTCTCGAAGCAGCCGCCCTGGTCGATGGCGACGTCGACCACCACCGAGCCGGGCTTCATCTTCGCGATCATGGCGCGCGTCACCAGCCGCGGCGCCGCGGCGCCCGGCACCAGAACGGCACCGATCACGAGATCGGCTCCGGTCACGTATTCCTCGATCGCGTCGACCGTCGAGTAGATGGTGTTCAGCTCGGCGCCGAACTGCAGGTCCAGCTCCTTCAGCCGCTGCAGCGACTTGTCGATCACCGTGACATGGGCTTCCAGGCCCATCGCCATGCGCGCCGCGTTGGTGCCGACCACGCCGCCGCCCAGCACGACGACCTTGGCCGCCGGCACGCCGGGCACGCCGCCCAGCAGCATGCCGCGGCCGCCCTGGATCTTCTCCAGGCAATGGGCGCCGCACTGGATCGACATCCGGCCGGCGACCTCGCTCATCGGCGCCAGCAGCGGCAGGCCGCCGCGGGCATCGGTCACGGTCTCATAGGCGATGGCGACGCAGCCGGATTTCATCAGCAGCTCGGTCTGGCGCGGGTCGGGCGCCAGATGCAGATAGGTGAACAGCACCTGGCCGCGGCGCAGCATGCGGCACTCGTCCGGCTGCGGCTCCTTGACCTTCACCACCATCTCGGCGCGGTCGAAGACTTCCTGGGCGGAGGACACGATCTCCGCCCCGGCGGCGCGATACCGGTCGTCGCCGAAATCGATGCCGGCGCCGGCACTGGTCTGGACGATGACGCTGTGACCGTGATGGACCAGCTCGCGGACGGAGCTCGGGGTCAGGCCGACACGGTACTCGTGGGTTTTGATTTCCTTCGGCACGCCGATGAGCATGTTTCCCCCGGGTTTCGTTGCCGGCGGCCGCCCTGCGGGCGGCGCCTTACCCGATTCCTACATCAGCTATGCGGGGAATGACATCGCCGTCGGCGCCGGGGCCGCCCTGCCTTGGCAATCGAACGACAAAACCGCCGCGAGGCGGGGCCTCCGGCGGTGCGATCCATCCGGTTTGCATCCGCGGCAAGGCCGCGGTTAGGGCGTCAGAAGCCTTCGCGCTCGAGCCGCTTGCGCGCCATCTTGCGGGTGCGGCGCACGGCCTCGGCCTGCTCGCGGGCCCGCTTCTCGGACGGCTTCTCGTAGTTGCGACGAAGCTTCATCTCCCGGAAGATGCCTTCGCGCTGCATCTTCTTCTTCAGCGCCCGCAGCGCCTGGTCGACGTTGTTGTCACGGACATGGACTTGCACGTTCTGCCAAAGCTCCTTTCGCCGCCGGAAGGCTCCCGGCGCAGGGGTTCGTGGGGCATGTCTTTTATCATGCGACTTTTTGCTTGCCAAGTCAGGGAAAATCAGGTTCGGCCGTGAATCGGGAGATGAGATCGTGACGCTGTTGAAGATCGTCAGCATGGGCCATCCGGTGCTGCGCCGCATCGCCGACCCGGTGGCCGACCCCGGCGACCCGGAGATCGCGCGGCTGGCGGCCGACATGATCGAGACCATGCGGGATGCGCCGGGCATCGGCCTGGCGGCGCCGCAGGTGTACCGGCCGCTGCGCCTGATCGTGTTCGAGGTGCCGGCGAGCCGGCAGGAGGAGGGCGAGCCGCCGGCGCCGGACGGGCCGACCGTGCTGATCAATCCGGAGATCGTGCCGCTGGCCGACGACATCGCGGTCGGCATGGAGGGCTGCCTGTCGATCCCGGGCTTCCGCGGCCTGGTGCCGCGCTGGCGGCGGATCGGTTATCGCGGCCTCGGCCTCGACGGCCAGGTGATCGAGCGTGAGGCCGAAGGGTTGCACGCCCGCGTGGTCCAACACGAGGTCGACCATCTCGACGGCGTGCTGTATCTCGACCGGCTGCGCGACCTGACCGACCTGGCGGTCGACGCCGAGGCGCACCATCTCGCCGACAGAGCCTGAGGAATCCCCATGACCGACGCGACCCCGAGCGACCAGATTGGCGAGCGCGACGCCCTGCTGCTGGCGGTGCTGCCGCATGTCGCCTTCGACGGCTGGACCCGGCAGGCGCTGCGGCTCGGCGCCGAGGATGCCGGATTCGGCCTCGACGAGGTCGCTGTCCTGTTCCCCGGCGGGATCGCCGCGCTGTCGGACCATCTGCACGACTGGGCCGACCGGGAGATGGTGGCCCGGCTGGCGGAGGAGGCCGAGGCCTTCGAGAGCCTCCGGGTGCGCGAGAAGATCGCCCGGGCGGTGACGGTGCGGCTGGACCTGCTGCTGCCCTATCGCGACGCGGTCCGGCGCGACCTGGCGCGGCGGGCGCTGCGGCCGCTGTCCCGCCGCGGCTTGCGCCAGCTGCACCGCACCGTCGACGCGATGTGGCGGGCGGCCGGCGACCGGTCGACCGACATCAACTACTACACCAAGCGCGGGCTGCTGGCCGGGGTCTATGCCTCGACCCTGCTGGTCTGGCTCGACGACCGGTCGGAGGGGCAGGAGATCACCGGCGCCTTCCTCGAGCGCCGGATCGGCGAGGTTCTGGCCTTCGGCCGCCAGATCTCCGGGCTGAAGCGGCTCGGCGACTTGGCCGAGGCGCCGTTCCGGCTGGCCGCCCGGCTGCGCGAGGGACGGGGAGCAGCGGCGGGGTAGGTCAAAGACTCGTTGTCATTGCCGGGCTTGACCCGGCGATCCAGGGGCCACCCAGAGCGGCATCGGCATTCCCTGGATGCCCGGGTCAAGCCCGGGCATGGCAGGTTTGTGGGTTGGGAGCTTACTTCTTCCGGAACGCGTCCAGCGCCACGACCTTGGCGCCGTCGGCTGGCGTGGCCTCGGACGGGCCCTTGCCGGTCGGTCCCTGGACCACCTTGCCGGTATCGTCCTGCGCTGCCTCGGCTGCGTCCTCGCCGGCGGCGTCGGCTTCCTCGGCTTCCGCAGCCTCCTTCGCGGACTGGAACTGCAGGGCGAAGTTGACCGACGGGTCGGCGAAGGTGCTGATCGCGGCCAGCGGGATCACCAGGCGTTCGGTCTTGCTGGAGAAGCTGAGCGAGACCGAGAACCGGTCCTCGCAGACCTCGAGCCCGAAGAACTGGTGCTGCAGGACGATGGTCATCTCCTGCGGGTATTTCTGCCGCAGATACTCCGGGATCGCGACCCCTCGATGATTGGTCACGAAGGTCAGGTAGAAGTGATGTTCACTCGGCAGCCCCTTCTCGGCCACATGGGCCAAAGCTTCCCTGACCACGCCCCGCAGGGCGGATTCGACCATGCGGTCATATCGGAGTTCGTCGTCCATCCGATCACACTAGACCGGGGCCGGCGGGTTGAAAAGGGAGACGCGCGGCAGGCAGCCGCCCATGTCCGACATTCCGGGCCGAGATTCGGGGAGGAAAGCGGGGCGTTCTGTTGCTGGGTGCCCCAAGCCCCACCTCGACGGGGCTAACCGCCGAGGGATTGATCGAGGACGCTTAGCTGCTTACGCAGCCGCGCGAACCTCAGCAAAGTTGTCGTTGGCAACTATTGCAATGGCCCGATAACGGCGGAACCATGCCGGACGAAAACCTTCCCTTTACTACACGCGTCGATCCTATTTCGCCCCCATGCTCCGTCCAACACCGGAGATTTGGTGGAGGCGCCGGGTACCGCCCCCGGGTCCGCAGCGTCTATTCCAAAAGGCGTTTATCGTCATAGTCGGTTGCCCGACCCCTCTAAGATAGGGGTTCGGCGGCGCGGATGGAAGGGTGGAAACCGTCATCGGCCCGTCACAGAACAAAATCGGCGGCGACCAGCCCGACCACCCCGGTCAGGCGGATATGGAAGTCGGAGACGCCGTCGCCGTTGATGTCGCCGGCGATGGTGGTGGTGGTCGGGTCGGTGAAGGCGAAGCGCAGCTCGCCGGCGTGGTGGGTGTAGAGGCCGCCGCCGATGAAGCTGAAGGCCTGGTTGCCGGCCAGGGCGGTATTGGCGTCGACCACCGCCAGATCGACCTTGTCGCCCTGGGCATGGCTGAAATCGGTGATCCGGTCCGATCCGGCGCCGACCAGGCTCTCCCATGCGCTGCCGTAGGCGAAGCGATCCGCCCCGACGCCTCCGGTCAGCGTGTCCTGGCCGGCAGCGCCGACCAGCATGTCATCGCCCCACCAGCCCGTCAGGGTGTTGGCGCCGGCGCTGCCGAACAGGGCGTCGCCGACCTGGCTGCCGGACAGGTTTTCGATCCTGGCCAAGCTGTCGCCCTGGGCATCGCCGCCGCTGGCCGTGCCGGTGGTCAGGTTGACCACCACCCTGACCCAGCTGCCGTAGTAGCTGGCGAGGTCGATGCCGGCGCCGCCGTCCAGGACATCGGCCCCGGCGCCGCCGCGGAGCACGTCGTTGCCGCGGCCGCTGGTCAGGTGATTGACGCCGCTGCCGCCGATGAGCTGGTCGGCGCCGTCGCCGGTGATCGCATTCTCGATCACCGTGCCGGCGGCGAAGGTCACGGCCCGGCCGGCGATGGTGGCGGTACCGCCGGCGAGATCGATCGCCGCGGCGCCGGTCAGGGCCGCGCCGTTGATCGTGTCCACCCCGCCGGCGTCGCTCAGCGTCCGGCGCGCCGCATCGGCGCCGATCGTGGCGAATTCGTTGGTGTAGACATAGGTGTCGTCCGCGCTGGCGGCATCGCCGTACAGGCGCAGGTTCCAGGCGTTCAGCACGCCGGTGTCGCCGCCGACGAGGTCGCGGATGGTCAGCGTCCAAACGCCCTGGCCGCTCTCGCCCCAATCCTGGACCGTGCTGAAGGTGAAGGCGATGTTGTCCTGGCTCGACCCGGTCTCGCTGAGCTCGCCGACACCCGGCTGGTTCACCAGGGTGCTCCGGGTGCCGTCCGGCGAGGTCAGGACGATCTCCAGGTCGCCGATCCAGGTGTGGGTGAGGTTCAGCCCGACCTCGACGCGGTCGATCTCGATGCCGGTGCCGATGGCCAGGCTGGTGGTCGTGCCGCCCTCGTCGCCATCCGGAATCGCGAGGCCGGGCAAGCCCGAGGCGGAGACGACGATCTCGTTGGCGCTGGTGTGCGCGGTGCCGCCCCAGCTTTCGGCCAGGCGCGCCGCGGCATGGGCGTCGACCAGGCCGAAGCCGATGTCGTGGTTGACCGTCAGGCCGCCGCCGTTCCAGTTGCCGGCACCGTTGGTCTGGTCGTTCGAGGAGGCCGGGGCGGTGCGGGCGCTGTAGGCCAGGATCTCCTGCACGTCGCGCCAGCCGAGAGTCGGGTTGGCGTCGAGCATCAGGGCGACGACGCCGGAGATCATCGGCGCCGCGGCCGAGGTGCCGTTGAAGCTGTTGGTGTAGTTGCCGGCGGCATAGCCGGCGTCGCCGACCCGGTCGGTGGTGACGATGGTGCCGTTGCTCGGGCTGCCCGGCGCGCCGACCAGGATCGAGGCCCCCGGCGTCGAATAGTCGGAGATGGTGCCGTCCTGGTTGGTGGCGCCGACGGTGATGGTCCAGCGGTTATTCTGGAAGCTGTGCAGGTTGGTGTCGTCGCCGTATCCGTAGGCGTTGCCGGCCGACTGGACGATGATCGTGCCCAGCCCGCCGCGCCCGTTGGTGGCGGCATTGAGGGTGGCCGCGCGGGCGGCGGCCCAGGCGGGGAGGGCGAAATTGTCGAGGAAGGCGGAATTCCAGTCGTCGAAGAAGGCGTTGCCGAAGCCCCAGCTGTTGTTGAGCACGTCGGCATCGGCCGCAGCATGGTTGCGCGCATTCGCCGCCGCTGTGGGCAGCGTGTCCAGGAACAGCGGGTCGTAATAGGACAGCAGCGTCGCGCCATAGGCGATGCCGACCACGCCGGTGCCGTTGCGCTCCGCGGCGATGATGCCGGCGACGGCGGTGCCGTGGTTATCGTCCGGACCGACCGGCGCGCCGCCCGGACCGCCGGTCTCGGCGTTGAAGCTGTGCGCGGTGTCGATATTATTGTTCAGGTCGGGATGGGCGAAGTCGATGCCCTGGTCGTGCACGGCGACGACCACGCCGTTGCCGGTGAATTCGTCCCAGATGTTGCCGAGATTGATGCCCCAGGCGCCGGTGAGATGCCATTGCTGGGCGAAAAGCGGATCGGTCGGATTGGGCATGCCGAATATCCTGCAATGGAAATGGGAAAGGATGAGTCATAACAGGATAGTGAGGCTGTTCTGGGACGCAATTGCCTTAAACTTGCGGGATGCGGCGGCCATAACCCAGCTCCTGGGTCACACCAGCCCTTGGTCCCGGAACCCGGCGCGGCTACACTATGTGGAGATTCTCTGACAGAAACCTGACGCCATGACGATCACCGCCGACCAGCGCGCCGAGCTGGACCAGATCCGCGCCGCCACCTTCGCCACCCGCCGTGCCACCGTGCCGGCGCTGGAGGAGATCCTGTTCGAGCCGCTGCCGGTGCTGGACCATGGCTTCGTGCGGGTGATCGACTACATGGGCGACGATGCGGCGGTGGTGCAGGCGGCCCGGGTCTCCTACGGCCGCGGCACCAAGAAGGTGTCGGAGGATGAGGGGCTGATCCGCTACCTGATGCGGCACTGGCACACCACGCCGTTCGAGATGTGCGAGATCAAGTACCATGTGAAGCTGCCGATCTTCGTGGCCCGGCAGTGGATCCGGCACCGCACCGCCAATGTGAACGAGTATTCCGCCCGCTATTCGATCCTCGACCGCGAGTTCTACCTGCCGGCGCCGGAGCATCTGGCGGCGCAGTCCAGCAGCAACCGCCAGGGCCGCGACGCGGTGCTGCAGGGCGAGGAGGCGTCGCAGGTGCTCGACCTGCTGCGCGAGGATTCCGAGCGCTGCTGGCGCGACTATGCCTGGATGCTGAACGAGGAGATCGACGGCGCCGAGCCGGTCGATCCGTCGCGCCAGGGCCTGGCGCGCGAGCTGGCGCGGATGAACCTGACGCTTAACACCTACACCCAGTGGTACTGGAAGACCGACCTGCACAACCTCATGCATTTCCTGAGGCTGCGGGCCGATCCCCACGCGCAGTACGAGATCCGCGCCTATGCCGACGTGATGCTGGACGCGATGGAGCGCTGGGTGCCGCTGACGGCCCGGGCGTTCCGCGACTACCGGATGGATGCGGCCACGATCTCCGCCCCCGGCCTCGCCGCGTTGCGCCGGATGCTGGCGGGCGAGGCAGTGGCCCAGCCGGACAGCGGCCTCAGCCCGCGCGAATGGCGCGAGCTCATGGCGGTGCTGGGCCGGCCCGCCTGACGCCGGCCGGAGCCCGGATCACTTCTCCGGAATGCCCAACTCGTTCCGCGCCGCCGTGACCAGCGGCCGGGTGGCGTCGTTGTTCTCCCACTCCTGCCCGGACAGCTTGTCGGCCACCTTGTCCTGCTCGAGATACTGGCGCTGCTGCTCGGGCAGGTCGGTGCAGACCGCGGGCAAGGCGGCGAGATAGCTTTTGAGGTATTGACGCGTATTGCCAGGGATGGGGCTCTCCGCCCCCGGATTCGTGAAGGCGGGCACCGGGTCGTTCACGTTCTGCACGACCGTGTTGTACAGCTCCTCCATGACGAGGCTGGAGGAAGCGCCCCAGTCGTGCCCGGTCACCGCCCGAAATTTGGCACTGGTGTCGGCGCTGGTCACCGGGCCGATGTAGTTCCAGATCTGCGCCCTGAGCTGGGTGCGATCGCCGCTGTCGGCGGCCGTCTGGATCGCGGTCAGCTTTGGGTCGGTCTGCGGTGCGGCGGCGGGGGGCTGGGTGCCGGTGGCCGTCAGCCCGCGCTCCTGCGCGATCTGGGTGACGTCGGCCTTGATGTCGTTGCCGTTGACGGGCCACTCCTGGCCGAGCAGCTGAACGACCATCTGCTGCTGCACATCCTTGTCGGTGCCCAGCGCGTCGAGGGCGTGGTTGATCACGAAGCTGCGCGCATGGGCGGAGCCCTCGGCGGCGTAGTCGTAGCCGACCAGGTCGAAGGTAGCCTGGACGAAGTCGTCCTGCGGCACCGAGTTCAGATAGGTTCCGATATCGGCGTCGATCCCGTCCCACTGCTGCATGGCGGTGCCGGAATCGGCATTGGCGGCGTGGTTGGCGCGGGTCTCGATGCCCTGGGCGAAGGCGTCGCGGCCCTCGGGTCCCATGGCCCCGGCGCCTTCCGGCGTGGGGGCGGGCACCGTCACGGCCTCGCCGATCTGGATCAGATCGTCATCCGCGAAGTTGTTGTGGGCGGTCATCTCCGACCATGGGGAGCCGACCTGCTCTGCCATCGACCATTGCGAATCGCCCTTCTCGGCGATCAGGAACCGCATGTTCGAGGCCTCGTTCGCGTCGATGCCGTTCCGTTGCATCGCGGCCTGGACCGACGCCTGCCACTGCTGCTGCTGCCCGGTGGGCACATAGGTCGTGATGCCGTTCTCGACCTTGAGCAGGCGCCCGTCCTTGTCGACCTCGATCGCCATTCCGGCCTCCATCCCTCTCCATTCGGCGACACCATAGGCGACAGGCCGCCCCGGGAAGATGTCGGTTCGATGAAGATCTCCATCGTTTAGGCGCTTCAGACGAAAATCCTATTTCGAGCGCGGCGTCCTCTTTGTCATACATATGAAATATCGGTGTCATGCAATTCTCCTAGGCTTCCCGACCGGGTCCACGAAGGCGGCGGGGACGTCATGCTGAAGCCGATCGAGCGCAATCCACGTCCCGCCAACCCGGTCCGGCCCAACCCCGAACCCGACTTCCAGGCGGCGGTGCAGCGGGCTCTGGCCGCCCGGGCCGCGGCCGAGGGGCGCCCACCCGAATCGCATGGCTACGAGACGGCGGGCCAGGTGCGGCCCGGCGACGCGCTCGAGCGGCTGGTCGGACCCGACGGGGTTTCGAACAACGGCCAGTTCGCTGACCCCAATCTGATCCATCCGGACGAGATCTATTTTCAGCAGGGGAAATCGCCGGTCAGCGCCCAGACGGAAGGCGTAATCGACACGGCGCTGGCCTATGACCGGAAGAACGGCGCGAGCGCCCCCGACAGCCAGCTCAACTGGGACGCGGTGCAGTCGGCGATCGCCGGCGAGCTGCGCCAGACCGTGCAGCTCGACGCCAACGGCCAGCTCCAGCTCACCGCCGACCAGCAGGCCAAGCTGCAGGCGCTGAACAGCTGGGCGGTCGGCACCGACCGGCTGTCGCTGGAGACGCAGCAGGCGCTGACCCAGGTTGACGGCGAGGTCCAGCAGACGTCGCGGGACACGATGCTCGACCAGAGCATCGCGGCGGTCCAGGGCGACCTCGACAAGGTCAACCACAAGCTCGACGACCAGAGCTTCGTCCGCAAGGGCTGGGGCTGGGTCACGCCGGGCAAGAGCTCGGGCGAGGAGTTCCAGGACTTCCTGGAAGACAAGCTCGACGACCTGAAGCAGCTGAAGGCGAACGACACCGGGCTGCCGCAGCCGCAATACGAGCAGAAGGTGAACGCCGTCCTCGGGAACTTCGACCAGGAGTTCCAGCACCATGCCAAGGAGATGGAGGACAGCGACAAGACCTGGAACACGATCGGCGAAGTCGGCCGGGTGGTCGCCGCGACCACGGTCGGCATCATCGCCACCGCCGCCACCGGCGGCAATGTCGTGGCCGGATTCGCCGCGGGATTCGGCACCTATGAGCTGATCGACGCGGCCGGCGACATCAGCGCCGTGGCCCAGGGCAAGGACATGTATGCCGACGGCCACAGCTCGATCATCGGCTTCGGCATGGATGCGGTCGGCTGGGACGGCGCCAAGGGCGATGGCGCCGGCGTCAGCTGGGACCACACCAAGGCGACGCTGAAGGACACGGCGATCGACGCGGTGTCGTCGATCAGCACCGCCTGGGCGACCACCGCCGGCATGAAGGTCAGCGCCGCCGTCGGCACCCGGCTCGGCGCCACCGCGCTGCCGAATCTGGGCGCGCGGGTGATCGCCACGTCGGCCGGCGGCACGGCCGGGCAGGTGGTGAACGGCACCGGCCAGCTCGCCACCGACGCCACCCGGCTGGCCTTCGACAACCAGCTGTTCACCGCCGAGGGCGGGCAGCACATGCTGAACTCCGCCAAGACCCAGGGCATCTACCTGGCCACAGCCCCGGTGACCGGCGCGGTCTCCGGCGCGATCCCGATCCAGCGCGTGGTCAGCCCGGCGGCGACCGGGACCACCCAGGCGACCCAGCAGACCGCCACGCAGGCGACGCAGCAGGGCGCGTCCCAGACGGTCCAGCAGACGGCGCAGCAGGGGACGACCCAGGCCGCGTCGCAGACCGTGCAGCAGGGCACGACCCAGGCGACGCAGCAGGGCGCCTCGCAGACAGTGCAGCAGACGGCCGGGCAGGCCACCGCCGCGACCGCGGGGGCCGGCGACGTCACCCGACTGTCACGCCTGGGCGTGACCGCCCAGTTCGGCAACGACGTGGTCAGCAATCTCGGCGGCGCCGAGCTGGTGGCGCAGCTGACCCAAGGCCGGCACATGAACCGGGACGAGGCGATCTCGTCGGTGATGGGGGCGGTGCCGGGCACCGCCCAGAACCTCGCCATGCACCCGCAGATGATGCAGCGGATCGCCGACCGCCGCGACATGCTGGACGCCAATGACGGGATGCGGCAGAAGGAGGACACTCCGGGCCTCTGGGGCTGGCAGGAGAAGATCCCGGAGTTCCGCCTGGGCGCCCAGGTCCGGATCCTCGGCAATACGGACCTGGTCACCGGCCTGGTCGACGGCGCCCCGAGGCTCGGCCAGCCGACCCTAGCCTCCGCCGGCGGGGCGATCAGCACGAAGATGAATGTCAGGGCGCTCGGGCAGTCCGTCATCGACAGCCTGGTGATGCGGTCCGCCACGCCGCTGCGGCTGACGCTGGGCAAGGAGCTGACCGTATCGCAGCGGCCCCGCGAATACCGCAACATCACGGGCAAGGAGGCGGGGATGTCGCCCGTCTCCAACCAGACGGTCCTCCAGGTCAAGGGATCGACCGTGGTGGACAAGGGCCACGACCTCGTGCTCGGGACCGATCCTGCCGAGGTCAAGGCGGATTTCATGCCGACGCTGCAGAAGGTGCGCGACGTCGGGGCGCCGCGGGACGAGAACGGCGAGGTGCAACCCGGCAGGGTGATGGAGCTGAGCTGGAGCGGCATGCTGCCGGACGCGCAGCAGGTCACGCTGCACATGGGCGAGATGGACCTGTTCGGCACCGTCGCCGGTCATGACGCCCCGGTCGACGCCTTCGTCAGGCTGCCGCAGGACATGAGCTTCACCAAGCTGATGGAGGAGCAGAAGGTCGGGGTGCGGCCGCGCGCCTGGACCGACTTCATCCCCGTGCTGAACGAGATCTGGCGCGTGGGGGGCGAGCGGCGGCCGGAAGACAACATCACCGTCACCATCCCGAAGGGCACCAAGGTCTCGGAGCAGGCCTGGGACAATATGCGCGGCACCTACGAGCGGATGTCGATGCGGACCCGGATCGTGGTGGACGATGCGACCAGGCAGCTGCTGCTGGACTCGAAGCCGGATCTCGTGGCCATCCACGACCTGATCGGGACTGGGAAGATCGATCCCGACGGCGCGGTGTCCTATGTGCCCGGCCGGAAGAGCGGCATGCGCCTGTCGGCGGTCACCGGCAAATATGCCGAGCAGCGTGCCGATCTGCTGACCGGCACGAAGTACACGTGGCATCCCGAAGCGGCCAATGCCGACTTCATCTTCAACGACCGCTACCCGACCGAGCGCATCCCCGGCCTGCCGGACAGCCTGCCCAACCCCGACCAGGCGGTCTCCAACGCCGCCTACCAGGCCCGGAAGGCAGCGAATGGCAGCATGCCGGACGCCGTGACGGGCATCCTGCCGAAATCGCTGGGTGGCGATGAGGGCAAGACGCCGCTGGTGCTCGCCGTGCCGTCCAAGGTCAACATGTACCGCCGGTTGGCCGGACCGGAGGGCGCCTTCGTGGCGGAGGCGACGCGCCTCACCGGGTCCTTCAAGCTGCCGACCGCGCTCGGCTTTCTGAGGACCTTCGTCCCCTCGGATCTGCTGCGGTTCATCCCCTTCGACCTGTCGCTCGAATTCCGCGGCCAGGTCAAGATCGACCCGCCGGGCAAGTCCAAGGACACGCCGCGCGGGGTCTCCAGGGCGGTGCAGGACAGCGAGATGACTCTCCGCACCTACAGCGACGCCGGCGGCCCCCGGCAGCTGGCGGTCCCGAGCTGGCTCGACACCTTCCTGAAATGGTCGGAACAGGGCCAGGGCGTGCTGTTCCCGGAAGGCGGCGTCCACGCGATCAAGCAGTATGTGGATGATCTCGACGGCCAGGCGACGACGCCGCAGCAGCGCCAGGACATCGATGCGTTCCGGCAGGAGTTCCTGACGCCGAAGGAGCCCGACAGCAAGAAGACGCGGCTCGACAACGAGACGCTGACGACGCCGGAAACGGCCCAGGCGATCCGCGACTTCCTGGCAAGCCAGGCCAAGCCGGTCGGCACCTCGACTCCGGCCAATCCGATGCCGCTCTGGAACCAGAGGCGCCAGGCCGGCGGCGCGCCCTGACCGCTCAACCCGGAGCGGTCACTCCAGGTCGATCATTCCAGGTCGATGACGGGCCGGCTGCACAGGTTGAGGCTCCAATACTCGGCCTCGGCGCCGTCCTTCTGGCGCACCTTGACGTCGAAATAGCAGCCACCGCGCAGGTCCTCGGTCGGAATCCGGGCCGAGGCGCCGGGCGCCAGGGGCTCCGCGCGCAGCCGGTTGTAGCCCCAGGAGCTCTCGAAATCGGGCGAGACGCGCAGATCCTCGACCGTGCCGCTCCGCCGGTTCTGGATCTCGACCGAATCCGGCAAGGCCTGGGCCCGCGCCGCAGCCGTAAGTCCGGCTGCGAGCAAGGCGAAGGCCGCGATCCGGCAGAAGCGTCCCATCACTCTCCCACTCCGAGGGGCGGGCATCCGGTCGATCCCGGCGCCGTTCGATTCGGCCTCTTATCGGATCGATTTGTGGCGAGGTGGTGACGTCGTGCCCGGCTCACTCGATCACGATCCGGGGGGCAACCGGGCCGGCGCCGGAGCGCAGCTTGGCCCACACCCGCGCGGCGATGCCGCGATAGGTCTCGGCATGCGGGCTGTCCGGCGCCGAGACCACGATCGGGTGGCCGGAATCGGAGGTCTCGCGGATGGCGATGTCGAGCGGGATCTCGCCGAGGAAGTCGCAGCCCAGCTTCTCCGCCTCGGTCCGCGCGCCGCCATGGCTGAAGATGTCGGTGCGGTGGCCGCAGTTCGGGCAGCAGAAATAGCTCATGTTCTCGATGATCCCGAGCACCGGGACATCGACCTTGCGGAACATGTTCAGGCCCTTGCGGGCATCCAGCAGGGCGATGTCCTGCGGCGTCGACACGATCACCGCGCCGGCCAGCGGCACCTGCTGCGCCATGGTCAGCTGGGCGTCGCCGGTGCCCGGCGGCATGTCGACCACCAGCACATCGAGCGTGCCCCAGTTGACGTCGCGCAGCATCTGCGACAGCGCCGACTGCACCATCGGGCCGCGCCAGATCATCGGCGTCTCCTCGTCGATCAGGAAGCCGATCGACATCACCTTCAGCCCGTAATTCTCCTTCGGGTCCAGGCTCTTGCCGTCGGGCGAGTTCGGCTTGCCGGTGATCCCGGTCATCCGCGGCATCGACGGGCCGTAGATGTCGGCGTCGAGCAGCCCGACCTTGAGGCCGAGGGCCGCCAGGCCGAGGGCGAGGTTGACCGCGGTGGTCGACTTGCCGACGCCGCCCTTGCCCGAGGCGACGGCGATGATCGAGCCGATGCCGGCGATCGGCAGCTTGCGGCTTTGTGCCCCACCCGGGGCAGCCGGACGAGGCGCGGCAGCGCTCGGTGCCGCCGCGCCGGCGCCGCGATGGGCGGTCAGCACCGCGGTGACCGACAGCACGCCCGGGATCGCCGCCACGGCCTTCTCGGCGGCCTGGCGCAAGGGTTCCAGCGCCGGGCCGCGCTGCGGATCGACCTCGATCGAGAACAGAACATGGCCGTCGCGCAGGGTCAGGCCGGAAATCATGCCCAGGCCAACGAGATCGCCGCCGCGCTCTTCGTCCCGCACCTTGCCCAGCGCCTCGCGCACCGCGGCCTCGGTCACCGTCGTCCGGCCTGTCGCCATGGTTGAACTTCCTGCCCTTTGTCCAATATGACAGGCTCCACATTTGTTGCCCGTCGCGCCGAGATATAGCATCCGGCGCCCGGGATGACAGGGCGGTCGACGGGGGAAGGGAACTGGATGCCGTGGAGTAATCAAGGCGGTGGCGGCGGGGGCGGCCCATGGGGCGGCTCACCGCAAGGCGGCGGACAGAATCCCTGGGGACGCGGCGGCGGGCCGAGCCAGGCCGACATCGAGGAGATGATCCGCCGCGGCCAGGACCGATTCCGCCAGGTCATGCCCAAGGGCTTCGGCGGCGGCCGCGGCATCCTGATCGCGATCGTGGTGATCGTCATCGGCTGGCTTCTGACCGGCATCTACCGGGTGCAGCCGGACGAGCTCGGCGTGGTCCAGCGATTCGGCGCCTATGTCCGTACCGAATCGCCCGGCCTGCGCTATCACCTGCCGGCGCCGATCGAGACGGTGACCAAGCCGTCGGTGACGACGCAGAACCGGATCGAGGTCGGCTTCACCAGCGGCGAAGGGCGCACCGCCGCCCGCGACGTGCCGGACGAAAGCCAGATGCTGACCAAGGACGAGAACATCATCGACATCGATTTCATCGTCCTGTGGCGCATCTCCGATCCCGTCGCCTATCTCTTCAACATCAAGAATCCCGATGGCACGGTGAAGGTCGCGGCCGAAAGCGCGATGCGCGAGGTGATCGGCAACACCGAGATCCAGCCGGCGCTGAACGAGGCCCGCGGCCAGATTGAACAGTCCGCCCGCCTGCTGCTGCAGGCGACCCTCGACAGCTACGGCACCCCCGGCAGTCCCGGGGCAGGCGTGGTGATCGACCAGGTGCAGCTGCAGAAGGTGGCGCCGCCGCAGCAGGTGATCGCGTCCTTCGACGACGTGCAGAGCGCGCGTCAGAACCAGGACCAGCTGCGCAACGACGCCGAGACCTACCGCAACGACATCGTGCCGCGGGCCCGCGGCCAGGCCGAGCAGGTTGCGCAGCAGGCGGAAGGCTATCGCGAGCAGGTGGTGGCCAGGGCGCGCGGCGACGCAGCGCGCTTCACCTCGGTGCTGGCATCCTATCGCCTGGCTCCGGCGATCACGGCCGAGCGCTTCTATCTCGAGACGCTGGAGAACGTGCTGAAGAGCTCGAACAAGATCATGATCGACGACGCCGTCGGCGGGCAGGGGGTGCTGCCCTACCTGCCGCTGAACGAGCTGATGGGTCGCCCCACAACGCAGCCGGGAGCGAAGTGAGATGAACCTCAAGCTCGCCGCCCTTGGCGCCGCCATCGTCGTCGTCGGCCTGGTCCTGGTCGACTCCCTCTACACCGTCGGTCAGAACGAACAGGCTCTCGTGCTGCAGTTCGGCGAGGTGGTGAAGATCGAATCCGAGCCGGGGCTGAAGTTCAAGCTGCCGGTGGTCCAGAACGTCCAGTTCTACGAGAAGCGCGTGCTCGACGTCGACCCGCCGGTCGAGCAGGTGATCCTGTCCGACCAGCGCCGGCTCGACGTCGGCAGCTACGCGCGCTACCGCATCGCCGACCCGCTGCTGTTCTTCCAGTCGGTGCGGAACGAGCAGATCGCCGGCACCCGGATCAACAGCTTCGTCAACAACGCGCTGCGCAACGTGCTGGGCAACTACAACCAGCTCGACGTGCTGTCGGAGCAGCGCGGGCCGATCATGCGGTCGATCCGCGACAGCGTCGAAGCCAACGCCAAGCCGCTGGGCATCGAGATCGTCGACGTCCGCATCGTCCGCGCCGACGTGCCGGAAGGCACGGTGCAATCGGTCTACGACCGCATGAAGTCGGAACGCGAGCGCGAGGCGGCACAGTACCGCGCCCAGGGCCAGGAGTATTCGCTGCAGATCAAGTCGCGGGCCGACCGCGACGTGACCGTGCTGCTGGCCGATGCCGAGCGCAAAGCGCAGGAACTGCGCGGCCAGGGCGACGCCGAGGCGATCAAGGTGCAGGCCGAAGCCTACGGCGCCGATCCGCAGTTCTTCTCCTTCTACCGCAGCCTGCAGGCCTATACGAACGCGCTGGGGTCGAGCGGCACCACCCTGGTGCTGTCGCCGAAGGGCGACTTCTTCAAGTACTTCAACGACGCCACCGGCCGCGGCCTGGTGCCGGCGGTGACCCAGCAGACGCCGCCGGGCGCCAACCCGGCGCCCTCGGCCCCTGAGACGCCGGCCCCGGCGGCACCTGCCCCCGAGACGCCGGCCCAGCCGGCGCCTGCGGCACCGGGGAGCCCCGGCTGATGCAGGCCCGGATCTCGCCACGATCGGGTGTATGATGATGGACGCCGGCCTCCCGAATGGGGCCGGCGTCGTGCTTTGAGCGAGGAGAGCGTTCGTGACCAGACCGATTGCCCGCCGCCCGATCGCCGTCGCCCGCGCCGCGGGAGAGACCGCCCTGCTGCGCTGGGCCGCGACGGTGCTGGTTGCCGGAGCCATGCTGATGGCGGCGGCCGCCCTGATGTCAGTGGGGGCCCGTGCCGCGCCGGCGCCCGACAGCTTCGCCGACCTGGCCGAGAAGCTGGTGCCGGCGGTGGTCAACATCTCGACCACCCAGAAGGTCCAGGACGGCCAGGACCTGCCGGAGATGCCGCAATTCCCGCCGGGATCGCCGTTCGACGAGTTCTTCCGCGACTTCTTCAACCGCCGCGGCCAGGGCGGCGAGCGCCCGCAGCGGCCGCGCAACGCCACGGCACTCGGCTCCGGCTTCATCGTCCGGGCCAACGGCTTCATCGTCACCAACTACCATGTGATCGAGGGCGCCGAGGAGATCACCGTCGTCCTGCACGACAACACCAGCCTCGAGGCCAAGCTGATCGGCCGCGACGACAAGACCGACCTGGCGGTGCTGAAGGTCGAGACCGACAAGCCGCTGCCCTTCGTCGATTTCGGCGACAGCGACGTCATGCGGGTCGGCGACTGGGTGCTGGCGATCGGCAATCCCTTCGGCCTCGGCGGCACCGTCACCGCCGGCATCATCTCGGCCCGGTCGCGCGAGATCAACGCCGGGCCCTATGACGACTTCCTGCAGACCGACGCCGCCATCAACCGCGGCAATTCCGGCGGCCCGATGTTCAACATGGACGGGCAGGTGATCGGCATCAACACCGCGATCTACTCGCCCTCGGGCGGGTCGGTCGGCATCGGCTTCGCCATCCCGTCCTCGCTGGCCCGCGGCGTGATCGACCAGATCATCGAGTTCGGCCGCACCAAGCGCGGCTGGCTCGGCGTCCGGATCCAGTCGGTGACGCCGGAGATCGCCGAGAGCCTGGGCCTGCAGAAGCCGGAAGGCGCGCTGGTGGCCGGGGTCACCGAGGGCGGCCCCGCGGCCAAGGCCGGGATCGAGAGCGGCGACGTCATCCTGCAGTTCGACGGCAAGCCGATCAGCGAGAGCCGGCGCCTGCCGCGCGTGGTCGCCGACACGCCGGTCGACAAGCAGACCTCGGTCACGGTCTGGCGCAAAGGCGCCCGCAAGGACCTGCCGGTGACGCTGGGCGAGCTCGAGGCGGCCGAGGAATCCGGCCTCCTGGCCTCGACCACGGACAGCCAGTCCGACAGCAGCAAGCCGCAGGAGCTCGACTCGCTCGGGGTGACGCTGTCGGCGCTGACCGACCCGCTGAAGAAGCAGTACTCCCTGGCAGACGACCAGAAGGGTGTGGTGGTCACCGCCGTCACCGGCGGGTCGCCGGCGGCGGAGAAGGGGCTGAAGCCCGGCGACGTGATCGTCGAGGTCGGCCAGACCGAGGTCGCGGCCCCGGCCGACGTCGCCAAGAAGGTCACCGAGGCCCGCGACGGCGGCCGCAAATCGGTGCTGCTGCTGGTCGAGAGCGGCGGCGACCTGCGCTTCGTCGCCCTGCCGGTCGGGCCGGGCTGAGGTAGAGCCGGCATCCTGACAGAACAGGCGTCGCCTTCGGGCGGCGCCTTTTCTTTGACGAGACCGCAAATCGCGGGCCTCGGCCCATGCTCTATGAAACGGGCTCTCCGCGGTGCTTGTCGACGTATTCGCGGAGAGCCTCGTTGATCCGGGTCTGATAGCCCTCGCCGCCATCCTTGAACCAGGCGATCAGGTCGGCGTCCAGCCGCAGCGACAGCAGCTTTTTGACGGGACGATAGAACTTGCCGCGCTCGGCGCCGGTCCAGTCGGTCACAGTTGGTGCATCGGTCGTATCGATGGTGCTGTCGGGCAGGGCTTCCAGCGCCGCGAGCTCGGCCTTCTGCGCGTCCGTCAGCGGATCAGAATTGCCCTTCTTCATAGGCTTTCCTTTCGCAGGGTTCGGCCCGTCGGGCGCTGTCCAGCGTAAAACAAGACACCCTGTAGCTGCAGATATGTAGCTACAGGATGTCTGTTTGTCATTTGCGGGATTGAGGTTGACGCTCCCGACCAGCTACCCCCGCCGGCGCAGTCGCCGCAGGTCCTCGCGCCGCAGGGCGTCGAGGCCGAACAGGGCGGCCAGGTAGATCAGCCCGGCCACCGCCAGCACGCCGAGCACGGTGGCGACCGCCAGCAGGTCGGAGCGGCCGGCCAGGGCGGGCGCGGCCAGCACCAGCAGACCCCACAGCGAAGCCGCCATCACCGCCCCGGCCAGCACCATCCGCGGCAGCCGCCGCCGCGACGCGGCGTCGAGGCGGAAATGGCCGCGCCGGTGCAGCACCCAGGCCAGCAGCACGAGGTTCAGCCACACCCCGGCCGAGGTGCCGACGGCCAGGCCGACCTGGGACAGCGAGTCCATCAGCGCGATCTTCAGCCCGACATTCAGCGCCACGGTCGCAACCGCGATCTTGACCGGCGTCGCCGTGTCGCCGCGGGCGTAGAAGCCGGGCAACAGGCAGCGCACCAGCACCACGGCGGGCAGGCCGAAGGCGTAGGCGGTCAACGTCAGCGCCGACTGGTAGGAGTCCACCGCGGTGAACCGCCCGCGCTCGAACATCGCCGCCAGGATCGGCTCCGCCGCCACCAGGAAGGCGATGGCGAAGGGCAGGGTGAGGGCCAGGGTCAGCTCGACCGCCCGGTTCTGGCTGGTCAGCGCGCCCTGGTGGTCGTCGGCGGCCAGGCGGCGCGTCACCTCCGGCAGCAGTACCGTGCCGACGGCGATGCCGATGACGCCGAGCGGCAACTGGTTCAGCCGGTCGGCGTAGTTCAGGTAGGATTGGGCGCCGGTCGGCAGCGCCTGGGCGATGATGGTGTCGGCGAAGACGCTGATCTGGGCCATGCCGGCGCCCAGCGTCGCCGGCCCCAGCGCCCGGAAGAAGCGGCGCACGCCGGGCGACAGCCGCGGCCGCACCAGGCGCAGCGACACCCCGGCCCGCCGCATGTCCCATTCCAGGTACAGGAACTGGGCGATGCCGGACAGGAACACGCCCCAGGCCAGGGCATGGCCGGCGGTCGGCAGGAACGGCGTCAGCGCCAGCACCGCGCCGATCATGAACAGGTTCAGCAGGATCGGCGCGGCCGCGGCGGCACCGAACCGGCCGAGCCCGTTCAGCACGCCGCCCTGCAGCGACACCAGCGACATGAACAGCAGATAGGGGAAGGTGATCCGGGTCAGCTCGACCTTCAGCTCGGTCTGCGCCGCCGCGGTGCCGCCCGGCTCCATCACCGAGATCAGCCAGGGCATGGCGGCCAGGGCCGCGACCAGCACGACCAGCAGCACGGCCAGCAGGATCGCCTGCACCTGCTCGGCCAGCGCCAGTGCCTTGGCCCTGCCGTCGCGCTGCAGCGTGGTGGTGAAGGCCGGCAGGAAGGCGACGTTGAAGGCGCCCTCGGCGAACAGCGACCGGAAGTGGTTCGGCAAGCGGTTGGCCAGGAAGAAGGCGTCGGCCACCGGCCCGGCCCCCAGCACCGCGGCGATGATCTGGTCCCGCACCAGGCCGAGCACGCGGCTGGCGAGCGTCAGCCCGCCGACGGAGGCGATCTTGCGGTACACGCCTAGGCCGCCACGAACTCCGCCGCGCGGTAGCCCTGCAGGTACAGCAGGGCGGTCAGGTCGCCATGCGCGATCGACACCGGTACCGACTCCCGCACCAGCGGCTTGGCCCGGAAGCCGACGCCCAGCCCGGCGGCCTGCAGCATCGGGATGTCGTTGGCGCCGTCGCCGACGGTGACGGTGTCGGCGAGGCCCAGGCCGCGCTCGGCCGCCATCTCCTCCAGGAACACGCGCTTGGCGTCCTTGCCCAGGATCGGCTCGCGCACCCGGCCGGTCAGAAGGCCGTCGGCCTCGATCAGATGGTTGCCCTCCGACCGGTCGAAGCCGACCGCGGCGGCCACCGGCCGGGTGAAGGCATCGAAGCCGCCGGAGACCAGGGCGCAAGTGGCGCCGTTCGCCCGCATCGTCGCCACCAGGGTGCGGCCGCCGGGGGTGTAGCGCAGATCGGCCAGGGCGCGGTCAATGATCGACCGGGGCTGGCCTTGCAGCAGGGCCACGCGCTCGACCACCGCCTCGCGGAAGGCGATCTCGCCGCGCATCGCCCGCTCGGTGATCGGCACCACCCGGTCGGCGACGCCGGCCAGCGCCGCCAGCTCGTCCAGCGTCTCGGCCTCGACGATGGTGGCGTCCATGTCGGCCACCAGCAGGCGCTTGCGCCGCCCCTGGGCCGGCACGACGTTGGCGTCGACCGGCTGCCCGGCCAGCGCCAGCCGTGCCGCCGCCTGCGCCGCCTTGGCATCGGCCGCGGCGAAGGCGATGTCGCAGGCGATGCCGGGGGCCAGCCAGTCGACCGCCCCCGGCGTCCCGCCGGCGATCGCCAGCGCATCGCGCACATGGCGGGTCAGGGCATCGTCGAGGACCGGCCGGTCCGGGGCGGTGGTGAGGGTGAGGACGAGTTCCATGACGCGGCGCATCTCCCAGGGCAGGGACCGTCTATGCCGCAGCGCCGCCGTCCCTGTCTATGCGCGAAAGGTGTCTGACCGGCTGCGCGCGGACCGGATCAGATCATGGATGTAGCCCATCTTCCCGACGACGCGCGGGCCGATGACGAAGGGATAGAGATCCGGCTGGCCCATCGAGCGGTTCAGGCAGTTGACGGCATAGGTCAGCGGCAGCCAGGCGTCGATCAGCGTCTGGACGTCGCGGACGCGATGCGGTTCGAACCGGATATCGGTCTCCAGCGCCGGGTCGTCGGTGATGCCGGGGCTGACCTCGATGCCGAAGGCGCCGGCGATCTCCAGCGTGTCGACGATGTGCAGGTAATGCGCCCAGGTCTCGGCCCAGTCCTCCCACGGATGCGCCGTGGCGTAGGCGCTGACGAAGCCCTGCTGCCAGCCGGCCGGGGCGCCCTGCTGGTAATACGTCCGGAGCGCGGCCTCGTAGTCCGCCCGCTCGTCGCCGAAACGGGCGCGGAACCTGTCCAGCTCTCCCCCGTCGCGAACCAGCCTGTCCCAGTAGTAATGGCCGACCTCGTGGCGGAAATGGCCGAGCAGCGTGCGGTAGGGCTCGCCCATCGCGGCGCGGGTGGCTTCGCGATCGGCCTCGTCCGCCTCCCGCAGCGACAGGGTGATCAGGCCGTTGTCATGTCCGGTCATCACCTTTGGTCCGCCGGCAGAGGACTCGGACAGGAAGTCGAACATCAGCGGCTCGGGGTCGCCGCTAGCCGCCGTGGGGACGGGAAGGGACAGCTTGATCAGGGAATAGAACAGCCGCCGCTTGGCCTGTTCGATCTTCTGCCAGCGGCGGTGATTGTCCGGGTCCGAGAGGTCTGGGATGGTCCGGTTGTGCCGGCAGGCGATGCAGAGTGCGTCGTTGCCGTCGACGGGCACCATCCAGTTGCAGGCGTGCTGTTCCCAATTGGCGCAGAAGCGGTAGCGCGACCGCGGATCGGCCAGGGCGAGCCAGGCCGGCCCGTCCGGCTCCAGCGCGCTCAGGGTCCCGATGTCCGGCAGATAGCCGAGAGGCCGGCCGCACCGCTCGCAGGCGCCGTTCTCGAAGTACAGGACCTGATGGCAGTGCTGGCATTTGAACAGTCGCATCCCGTCCTCGCTGGAGCCGTACGCCGTGCGAGACATATTAGGGTTGCCGACGATATTGTCCCGCGCGTTGCGCCAAGGCGGCCTCGGCGGCTCGCGGGCGCCGGGTCGAGGTGAGCGATGACGATGGCCGTGCCTGTGTCCGAACCCCCTGCCGTCATCGTCATCGGCGGGCCGACGGCCAGCGGCAAATCGGCGCTGGCGCTGGACTTGGCGGAGGCTCTGGACGGCGCGGTGATCAACGCCGACTCCATGCAGGTCTATGCCGAGCTCTCGATCCTGACCGCCCGGCCGGGGCCGGCCGACCTGGCGCGGGCGCCGCACCGGCTGTACGGCGTGCTGCCGGCGTCCACGCGCTGCTCCGCCGCCGCCTGGTGCGACATGGCGCTGGCCGAGATCGGGCTGGCGCAGAAGGCCGGCAAGCGGCCGATCGTGGTCGGCGGCACCGGCCTCTACCTCCGCGCCCTGACCGAGGGGCTGAGCCCGGTCCCGCCGGTGCCGGAGGAGATCCGCCGCGCCACTGTCGAGCTGCACGAGACGCTGGGCGGCGAGGCCTTCCATGCCGAGCTGATGCGCTGGGACCCGAAAATGGCCCAGCGCCTCGCCCCCGGCGACAGCCAGCGGATGATCCGGGCCTGGGAGGTGATGGTCGCGACCAACCGCTCGCTCGCCGACTGGCAGCTCGAGGCCGGGTCCGGCCCGCCGCCCGGCATGGTGTTCGATCTCGTGGTGCTGGCGCCGCCGCGCGACCTCCTCTACGCCGCCTGCGACGGCCGCTTCCGGGCGATGATCGCGGCGGGAGCGCTGGACGAGGCGCGGGCGCTGCTGGCGCTGGGCCTGGATCCGGAGCTGCCGGCGATGAAGGCGGTCGGGGTGCCGGAGCTGGCGGCGCATCTGCGCGGCGAGGCGGATCTGGAGACTGCGATCGCCCGGGCGCAGCAGGCGACGCGCAACCTGGCCAAGCGCCAGACCACCTGGTTCCGGAACCAGCTGCCGGCGGAAAACGCAAGGGTGCAACGCAGCCATGTCGCCCACGCGCAATATTCGGAAAAAATTGCAGCTGAAACTTTGTCTTTTCTTCGCATTTTCGGTTGACCTCCCGGAATCTGCCGTCTAGCTTGCCGACCCTTCGTTGATCCCCAACGTTGAGCGCCGCGGCCCGGAGGGGGCTGCAAAGAGGTACCGATGTCGACAGAAACGCTGACCGGAGCCGAAATCGTCCTGCGTGCCCTTCGGGACCAGGGCGTAGAGGTTATCTTCGGGTATCCGGGCGGGGCTGTCCTTCCGATCTACGACGCGATCTTCAAGCAGAACGCGATCCGCCACATCCTGGTCCGGCACGAACAGGCGGCGGTGCACGCAGCGGAAGGCTATGCCCGCTCGACCGGCAAGGTCGGCGTCGTCCTCGTCACCTCCGGCCCGGGCGCGACCAACGCGGTCACCGGCCTGACCGACGCGCTGATGGATTCGATTCCCATCGTCTGCCTGACCGGGCAGGTGCCGACCCATCTGATCGGCAACGACGCGTTCCAGGAATGCGACACCACCGGCATCACCCGGCCCTGCACCAAGCACAACTACCTGGTGAAGGACGCCAACAACGTCGCCCGCACGCTGCACGAGGCGTTCTACGTCGCCCGCAGCGGCCGGCCCGGCCCGGTGGTGGTCGACCTGCCGAAGGACGTGCAGTTCGCCGACGGCATCTACACCCCGCCCGAGCATGTCGAGCACCGCACCTACCGGCCGCGGACCGAGCCCGACCCGGCGCTGATCGAGCAGGCGGTCGAGCTGATGGCCAAGGCCGAGCGGCCGATCCTGTACACCGGCGGCGGCATCATCAATTCCGGCCCCGACGCGTCGGCGGCGCTGCGCGAGCTGGTCGAGCTGACCGGCTTCCCCTGCACCTCGACCCTGCTGGGCCTCGGCGCCCTGCCGGCCGCGGACCCGCGGTTCCTGGGCATGGTCGGCATGCACGGCACCTACGAGGCCAACCTGGCGATGCACGGCTCCGACCTGATGGTCGCGCTGGCCTCGCGCTTCGACGACCGGGTCACCGGCAAGATCAGCGCCTTCGCACCGGGCGCGACCAAGATCCATGTCGACATCGACCCCTCGTCGATCAACAAGAACGTCCATGTCGACCTGGCCGTCATCGGCGATGTCGGCAAGGTGATCCGGGCGATGATCGCGGTCTGGAAGCGCCGCGGCTACAAGCCGCGCGACAAGGCGATCGCCGGCTGGTGGCACCAGATCAGGCAGTGGCAGGCCCGCAACTGCCTGCAGTTCAGCCAGGACCGGTCGCATGACGCGGTGATCAAGCCGCAATACGCGATCAAGCGCCTGGCCGAGCTGACCGCCGACCGCGACGACGTCTACATCACCACCGAGGTCGGCCAGCACCAGATGTGGGCGGCGCAGCTGATCCCGTTCCAGAAGCCGAACCGGTGGATGACCTCGGGCGGGCTCGGCACCATGGGCTACGGCCTGCCGGCCGCGGTCGGGGTGCAGATCGCACATCCCGAGGCGCTGGTGATCGACGTCGGCGGCGAGGCCTCGACGCTGATGAACATCCAGGAGCTGTCGACCATCGCCCAGTACCGGCTGCCGGTGAAGATCTTCATCGTCAACAACTTCTGGATGGGCATGGTGCGGCAGTGGCAGGAGCTGCTGCATGGCGAGCGCTATTCCGAGAGCTACTCCGAGGCGCTGCCCGACTTCGTCAAGCTGGCCGAGGCCTTCGGCCTGACCGGACTGCGCGCCACCTGCATGGGCGAGGCCGACGACGTGATCCGCGAGATGCTGCGGATCAAGGGGCCGGTGGTTGTCGACATGCAGGTCTCCAAGCTGGAGAACTGCTTCCCGATGATCCCGGGCGGCGCGGCCCACAACGAGATCCTGCTGGGGCCGTCCGACCAGGCCGCCAAGCCGACCTCGGAGGAGGGGATGGTGCTGGTATAAGGCGCGGACGACGCCCTTCGCCGCGGCCATCCGACAAGGGTGGCCGCGACTTTCGTCTCGTGACCTTCCTCGGATCGCAGCATGACCCCGCAGACCCAGATCGAAACCCATACCATCGCCGTGCTGGTGGACAACGAGCCCGGCGCGTTGGCCCGCGTCATCGGCCTGTTCTCCGGCCGCGGCTACAACATCGAGAGCCTGACCGTGGCCGAGGTCGACGCGTCGCGGGACCTGTCGCGGATCACCGTCGTCACCTCCGGCACGCCGATGATCATCGAGCAGATCAAGGCCCAGCTGGACCGGCTGGTGCTGGTGCACAGCGTGCACGACCTGACCCTGGACGGCCCCGCGGTTGAGCGCGAGTTGGCCCTGGTCAAGGTCCGCGGCAGCGGCGACAAGCGCATCGAGAGCCTGCGCATCGCCGACGTGTTCCGGGCCCGCGCCGTGGATTCGACGACCGAGAGCTTCGTCTTCGAGGTCACCGGCTCGTCCCAGAAGATCGACGCCTTCATCCAGCTGATGATCCCGCTCGGGCTGGTCGATGTCAGCCGGACCGGCGTGGTCGCCATCGCCCGGGGGCCCGAAGGGCTCCTGACCGCCGTCTGAACCCCTTGCTGCCGGTTGCCAGCAGCCGGCAGTTCCCGTCATCTTTGAGAAAGGCCGGGCCGCCCGGCCCTGTGTGAGAGGACAGAGCTATGCGCGTTTATTACGACCGCGACGCGGATGTGAACCTGATCAAGTCGAAGAAGGTGGTGATCGTCGGCTATGGCAGCCAGGGCCATGCCCATGCCGCCAATCTGCGCGACAGCGGCGCCAAGGATGTGCGCATCGCGCTGCGCCCCGAGAGCCCGACCGTGAAGAAGGCCGAGGCCGCCGGCTTCACCGTGATGTCGCCGGCCGAGGCCGCCGCCTGGGGCGACGTGCTGATGATGTGCACGCCGGACGAGCTGCAGGCCGACATTTACGCCCGCGACCTGGCGCCGAACATGAAGGAAGGCACAGCCATCGCCTTCGCGCACGGCCTGAACGTGCACTTCAACCTGATCGTGCCGCGCAAGGATCTGGACGTGTTCATGGTGGCGCCGAAGGGCCCGGGCCACACCGTGCGCTCGGAGTACCAGAAGGGCGGCGGCGTGCCCTGCCTGATCGCGGTCGACCAGAATTCGACCGGCGCCGCGCTCGACATCGGCCTGTCCTACGCCTCGGCGATCGGCGGCGGCCGCGCCGGCATCATCGAGACCACCTTCAAGGAAGAGTGCGAGACCGACCTGTTCGGCGAGCAGGTGGTGCTGTGCGGCGGCCTGACCGCGCTGATCATGGCCGGCTACGAGACCCTGGTCGAGGCCGGCTACGCGCCGGAGATGGCCTATTTCGAGTGCCTGCACGAGGTCAAGCTGATCGTCGACCTGATGTATGAGGGCGGCATCGCCAACATGCGCTACTCGATCTCCAACACCGCGGAATACGGCGACTACGTCACCGGCCCGCGGATCATCACGTCGGAGACGAAGAAGGAGATGAAGCGGGTGCTGGAGGACATCCAGTCCGGCCGCTTCACCCGCGACTGGATGCTCGAGAACAAGGTCGGCCAGGCCAGCTTCAAGGCCACCCGCCGCCGCCAGTCCGAGCACGACATCGAGAAGGTCGGCGAGAAGCTGCGCGCGATGATGCCGTGGATCGCCAAGAACAAGCTGGTCGACAAGGCCAAGAACTGATCCCGGCGCGATGCCGGAGACGGAAAGGGCCCCGTGAGGGGTCCTTTTTGTTGGGGATCGGCTGGTTGATGCGGGGCGTCGGCTGTAGGATTTCCGCGCGTGTTCCGAGGAGACGACCATGCCGAGCACCAGCGACGAGGACATCGCCCATCTCGCCCGGCTGGTCGGGCTGGCCAAGTCCGACCCGGACAACATCCGGCTGCTGTCGCCGCGCGATGCCTGCGCCGTGGCGCTGCTGCTCGACCGCCTCGATCTGCTGCCGGAACCGCAGCGCCACCCGCTGGCGGCGCTGGAGCTGCTGGGCCCGGCCGGGCGGGAGATGGTGCTCGACCTGTACCATCGACGCGCCGGCACCGACGCCTCGCAGGACGCGTAGGCGCCGGATCAGCCGGGGGCGAAAGCGGATGGCGCCAGCAGCAGGATGCCGCCGACGACGATCAGCGCCAGCCCGGGCCAGTTCGCCCTCAGCCCGAAGCCCCACAGGCTGAAGGACCGCTTCTCGCGGTTGAACCGGCCGATCCAGATGGCCTGGAAGGCCGAATAGACCAGCCCGGCGATGACCAGGAGCGCGCCGATGAGGGGCAGCAGCGCAGTTGATGGCATGGCGACCTCCAACTCCGGCCCGGCCGGCAGGACGTCTCGCAGCGCCGGACGGGTCGGCCAGAACATCAACGGGAGCGGGCCTGCCGGAGTTCCGGCCCGCCGGATGCGAGCGCCGGCGGCCCCTCCCGCGGGGCGGGAGAGGCGAAATCATCCGAGCCGTCGTGAACGGGCCTTGCATGATCAGCAGTTCTCAACTGCTGTCCGGTTTCGTCGGCGCCGACATGAGCCGGCCGAGGGCGGGATCATCCGGCGGGCGGGGCCAGCCCATCCCGGGCTCACGACCGGCAACGCTCTCGGCAGTCTCCGCCGGCAGGACGTCGATTGTCGTCGCCTTGACGGCATCGTCCCAGCCTCGCGGCAGCCAGGCCGGATCCGGCGGGCGGCCGATCTTGCGGCAGACCTCGCGCAGGAACTCCTCGGGCGACAGCGTGTCCAGCTGCACGTCCAGGATCTCGTCCTCGACCAGCGACTCCCACACCATCGACCGCACGCGTTCGACGTCCTCGGGCTCGTCCGGCTGGGCCACCGCCTTGGCGACGGCCTCGGCGGCCTGGTCCCGCCGCTGCCGGCGGCGCTCCTGCTCGCCCGACTCGGTCCGCTTGGCCCGGCGCATCAGGTAGTCGGCGCGGATCCGCTCGGTCATCGCGATCGACAGCCGCACCGACCGGGAGAGCCGCGTCTGCATCAGCGGGTAGTCCGGCATCTCCGACCCCCGCAGGATCTGCGACTGCTCCCGCGCGGTTTCCCGCTTGGTGCTGATGTCCAGGTCGACGATCTCGCGCAGCTTGTCCAGCGCCCACCCCGTCCATTTCATGTCGGGATCGGTCGGCTTGATCTCGTCGGAGTCGGATTGCGTCCTGTCCATAGAACGTATCATGAACGAGATCGCGCGTTAAGTCTATTGAACATGATGTTCACCCATCCGTGCCGGTCTGAACCCCGCCGCAGTTCCCGCGGGTATCCGCCTGTGCCGGGGGGAACAGCCGGTGATCGGCGGATGGCGTATCTCTCCGGTCGTTCAAGGATCAGGCTCGGAGCGCACCATCATGGCGATCGTCGACGGAACCGCGGGTAAGGACTTCATCCATGTCGTCGACGACGGCCTGGCCGTGCCGGCCGGTTTCCACGAGATCGCCCTCGCGACGGGCGGGAACGACATCATCCAGGCGGGGGCGGGCGACGACATCGTGGTGTCCGGCGACGGCGGCGATCTCGTCGACGGCGGGACTGGGATCGACAAGATCCTGGGCGGCGAGGGTGACGACACACTGATCGGCGGCGACGGCGATGACAGCCTGACCGGAGGCGCAGGGGCGGACGTCTTGACCGGCGGTGCCGGCATCGACACGGTCTTCTACGGGGAAAGTGCCGAGGGGGTGCGAGTCACGATCGGCAGAGTCAATGGCGGCGGCGCGGCGACGGGTGATTTCATCGCCGCGGATGTCGAGAACGTCAGCGGGTCGGCATTCGACGATTCGCTGTTCGGCTCGGACGCGGGCAATGAGCTCTTCGGCCTCGACGGCGGCGATACGCTGTCCGGCGGTGCGGGCGAGGATGTTCTGCGCGGTGGCGACGGCAATGATCTCCTGTTAGGCGACAACGGCCAGGGCAGCGACGATGACGACATCCTGATCGGCGGTGACGGCAACGACAGCCTGCGTGGAGGCTTCGGAGCCGATCGCCTCGACGGCGGCGCCGGCATCGACGCGATCGGCTACAGCGGTGCCGCCGCGGTGACCGTGAACCTCACCACCCAGACGGTCTCTGGCCTCGAGGCGCAGGGGGACGTGATCAGCGGTATCGAGAATGCCTTTGGCGGAAGCGGCAACGACACGCTCATCGGGTCGGCCACGGCCAATCTGCTGGACGCCGGCTTCGGCAATGACTCCCTCAGCGGCCTCGGCGGTGACGATATCCTGAAAGGCTCTTTCGGTGACGATCTGCTGCGCGGAGGAGCCGGTGCAGATGTGCTCAACGGCGAAGCCGGCATCGACCTCGCCACCTATTTCGGCGCCACGGCCGGGGTGACGGTCAATCTGCTGACCGGGACCGGCAGCAGCGGCGAGGCCCAGGGCGACAGCTATGTCTCGATCGAGAACGTCAACGGCAGCAAGGGCGGGGACGTCATCACCGGCAGCGCCGGCGTCAATGTGCTGAACGGCTTCGAGGGCAACGACCTGCTCCTCGGCGCCGCCGGTAGGGACGTGCTCAGCGGCGGCGTCGGTGCCGACGTCTTCGCCTTCACCGTCCTCGGCGACAGCGTCGTCGGCGCCAATGCCGACCGGATCGTGGATTTCAGCCGGGTCCAGGGCGACCGGATCCACCTGGCGGAGATGGACGCCAACAGCACGGCATCGGGCAACCAGGGCTTCACCTTCATCGGCTCGGCCCTGTACCACCATGTCGCCGGCGAGATGCGCTTCGCCGTCACCAGTCCCGGGGTCACCACCATCGCCGGCGACGTCAACGGCGACGGCAATTCCGACTTCCACATCGTGCTGACCGGCACGGTCGCGCTGACCGCGACCGACTTCGTGCTGTAGGCCGGGCGGCTGTGCCAGCGGGAACAGCGGGCGGCCGAGGCGATGGCGTATCGCTCTACCAGGCAAGAACAGATGCAGAGGGGACCCATCATGGCCGTCGTGAGCGGAACCGCAGGGTCGGACGTTATTCATGTCGCCGGCGACGGGGCGGTCATCCCGTCGGGTTTCATCGATATCGATGATGCGACGAACAGCTTCCCAGGCTTCTCGGGCAACGACCTGATCCTGGCAGGCGCCGGCAACGATATCGTCATCGCAGGCAGCGGCAGCGACCTGCTCTCGGGCGATGCCGGCGACGATATCCTGATCGGAGCCGCGGGCGACGACAGCCTTCTCGGCGGCGACGGGAACGATACGCTCAAGGGCGGCGCGGGGGGCGACGCTTTTGTTGGAGGCGCCGGTATCGACACGGTGGACTACAGCGACAGCGCCTCCGGCATCGGCGCGGCAATCGGCAGAACTGCCACGTTCAACGCTGGCGATGAAGCCGGCGACACCCTGAACTCCGACATCGAGAACGTCATCGGAACAGGCTTTCAGGACATCCTCGAAGGATCGGCAGCGGACAATGTGCTGACCGGGCTCGCGGGGTTTGACCAGATATTGGGCGATGCCGGCAACGATACACTGCTGGGAGGCAACGGCGACGACGTTCTCGTGGGCGGAGCCGGAGCCGACAGGATCGATGGGGGCGATGGCATCGACCACGCCATATTCAACGGCCCCGGCAATATGACGATCAACCTGACGACGCAGACCGTCTCCGGTGGGGAAGGCCAAGGCGACATCCTCACCAGTATCGAGAGTGCATTTGGGGGCAGCGGCGATGACACGATCATCGGTTCAACGGGGTTCAACAGGCTCGTCGGTGCAGAAGGGAACGATGTGATCAACGGCCTCGACGGCAATGACCAACTGTTCGGTGAGCGCGGCAATGATCTTCTTCGCGGCGGTGCCGGCGCCGACCAGATCAATGATTTCGACGGCATCGACACCGCGACCTACAGCGACAGCGCCGGCGGGGTGACGGTCGATCTCGCGGCTGGTACCGGGTCGGGCGCCGATGCCCAGGGCGACACGCTGACCGGCATCGAGAACCTGAACGGCAGTGCGTTCGGCGACAGCCTGCTTGGAGACATCAACGCCAATATGATGCGCGGCCTGGGCGGCGTCGACCAGATCGCCGGCGGGGGCGGGGACGATACGCTGGCCGGCGGCGCCGGGGCGGACAGCCTGTTCGGTGGCACCGGCCTCGACACCGCCCTTTATGACGACGGCAGCGTCGGGGTCACGGTCAACCTCTTCACCTCTACCGGTTCCGGGGGCACTGCTCAGGGCGACACCTATCTCGATATCGAGAACGTCATCGGCAGCGCCTTCGGCGATAGCCTGACCGGCGACAACGGCGCCAACCGCCTGCGCGGCGGAGCCGGCAATGACATCCTTCGCGGCGGCCTCGGCGGCGATGTGCTGGACGGCGGCAGCGGCATCGACCTCGCCACCTATTTCGGCGCCGCGGTCGGGGTGAAGGTGAACCTGCAGGCCGGCGCAAGCAGCGACGACGATACCCTTTTCTCGATCGAGAACGTCAATGGCGGCCAGGGCGGGGAAGTCCTCACCGGCAATGCCGGGACCAATGTGCTGAACGGTTTCGAGGGCAACGACGTGCTCGCCGGCGGCGGCGGCAAGGATGTGCTGGGCGGCGGCGTCGGCGCCGACGTCTTCGCCTTCACCGCCATCGGCGACAGCGTCGTCGGGGCCAATGCCGACCGGATCACCGATTTCAGCCGCGCCCAGGGCGACAAGATCGACCTGTCGGCGATCGACGCCAACACCGCCGCGGCCGGCAACCAGGCCTTCACCTTCATCGGCTCGGCGCTGTTCCACAAGGTCGCCGGCGAGCTGCGCTTCGCCGTCACCAGCCCGGGGGTCACCACCATTGCCGGCGACGTCAATGGCGACGGCGCCTCGGATTTCCACATCGTGCTGGCCGGCACGGTCGCGCTGCAGGCGGGCGACTTCGTGCTGTAGGGGCGGGCGATCGCAATCTCGCTGTGCCCCGAGGAACAGGCGTCCGCCGCAGCCTGGGGTAAGCCACGGGAGGAGAACCATCGGAGCATTCCGGCCCGGCGCCGCCGACACCATCCCGAGCAATTCCGCCGTCCAACACGCAGGGGCAGGATCATGGGCACGTTCATTGGAACCGAAAATTTCGATCACCTCGTCGGCGGCCTCGACGACGACTTCATCGACGGAAACGGTGGCGATGACCATCTGGAGGGCAGCGATGGGAACGACACCATCTTCGGCGGTGCCGGTGACGACAGGATTGATGCCGACGACGGCGACGACCAGGTCATCGGCGAGGAGGGTGATGACACCATCTTTGCTTTTGACGGAAACGATCGGCTGCGAGGCGACAGGGGATCGGACCAGATCAACGGCGGCGACGGCAGTGATGCTCTCGATGGCGGTCAGGGAGATGATCGGCTCGACGGCGAAGAGGGCAACGATATCCTGGTGGGGGGCGAAGGTGCAGACAGATTGTCCGGAAGCGAGGGCGCCGACATCCTGAGCGGCGATCGATCGCCCGATGGCGGGATCCCACCTGTGGGCCAGCTCGCGACGGATCTCTTCCGCTGGAGCGCCATCGATGGCAATGACGACGATCGGATCCTCGACTTCTTTCCCGGCGTCGACATCCTGCAGTTCCAGTTCTGCTCCGAATTCGCCACGGTGCAGGCGCTGCTCGCGACCGTGGGCGGCAATGCGGTGCTGTCGGTGTCGCGCGGCGGCGGGATCGCCACGCTGACGCTGGAGGGTGTCGCCGCCTCCGCCCTCGCGGCTCGGGACATCGATCTTCTGGTCAGCAGTTCCGATGGCCCGACCATCGTCACCGGCGCCGCCGGCGCCGACGACCTGTTCGGCCAGTTCGGCAACGATGTGCTGAGCGGGGCGGCCGGGAACGACCGGCTGTTTGGCGAGCAGGACGGCGACACGCTCGACGGCGGCAGCGGCGACGACCGGCTGTTCGGCGGCGGCGGCAACGACATCCTCCGCGGCAGCACCGGCGTCGACCGGCTGGATGGCGGCGGCGGCGTCGACCTCGCCAGCTGGTTCACCGGCTCGGCCGGGGTCGCGGTCAGCCTCGCGACCGGCACCGGCAGCGGCGGCGACGCGCAGGGTGACATCCTGACCGGGATCGAGAACCTCTCCGGCAGCCAGGGCAATGACAGCCTGGTCGGGAATGCGGGCGCCAATGTGCTGCAGGGCTGGAGCGGCAGCGACGTGCTCACCGGATCCGGCGGGAAGGACACGCTCACCGGCGGCGCCGGGGCCGACCGCTTCGTCTACAGCAGCGCGGCGCAGAGCGCGGTCGGGGCCAATGCCGACCGGATCACCGATTTCAGCCGGGCCCAGGGCGACCGCATCGACCTGTCGGCGATCGACGCCAGGACCACCGTGGCGGGCGACCAGGGCTTCACCTTCATCGGTTCGGCGCCGTACCACAAGGTCGCGGGCGAGCTGCGCTTCGCCGTCACCAGCCCCGGGGTCACCACCATCGCCGGCGACGTCAACGGCGACGGCGTGTCCGACTTCCACATCGTGCTCATCGGCGCCGTCGCGCTGCAGGCGACCGACTTCGCGCTGTAGCCGGCGCGCGGCTGCACCGGCGGGAACAGCGGGCGGTCGAGGCGACGGCGTATCTCTCCGTCCGGCAAGTGAACTTGTAAAGAGGGACCCATCATGGCCGTCGTCAACGGAACCGCGGGCAAAGACGTCATTCACATCGTGGGCGACGGGACCGTTGTCCCGTCGGGATTCAATGAGATCGAGATCGGGTTTGTCGACAACGGCAAAGACCTGATCCATGCAGGTGCGGGCGATGACATCGTCGTCGCTGGCAGCGAGGGCGATTTTGTCGACGGCGGAGCAGGGGCGGACACGCTCCTGGGTGGTGAGAGCGACGACACCCTCGTCGGAGGCGACGGCGACGATATCCTGATCGGCGGCGCGGGAGCGGATATTCTGGTCGGCGGCGCCGGCGTCGATACGGTTGATTACAGCAACAGCAATACCGGTGTCCAAGTCTCCTTTGAAACGAACGGGTTTCTGGGAGACGCCAATGGCGATGTCATCGACGCCGACGTCGAGAACGTCAGCGGTTCGGCTCTCAATGACCTCATGGTCAGCGCGGACGGGAGCAATACGCTTTTCGGGGTTGAAGGCGCCGACGTTCTGATCGGTCGAGGCGGGAACGACATACTGGTCGGTGGGACAGGTGACGATATTCTTCAGGGCGGCATTGGCGCGGACCGTCTCGATGGCGGTGATGGCATCGATCGCGCCGACTATAGCGACAGTGTTGCTGCCGTCATCGCGAATCTGACGACTGGTACCGGCTCCGGCGGCGACGCCCAGGGCGACGTTCTTGTCAGCATTGAGGGCGCTCGCGGAGGCAGCGGAAACGATACGCTGACCGGGTCCGCGGGAAACAACGATATCTTCGGCAGCAACGGCGACGATGTCCTGAACGGCCTCGCCGGCCGCGATGGATTGAACGGCGAATCCGGCAACGACCTGCTCCGAGGCGGCGCGAGGGCCGACGTGCTATTCGGCGAAACCGGCATCGATACCGCGACCTACAGCGACAGCGCGGCCGGGGTGACGGTCGCTCTCGCCACCGTCACCGGGACGGGGACCGGCGGTGATGCCGAGGGCGACACGCTGACCGGCATCGAGAACCTGAACGGCAGTGCTTTCGGCGACAGCCTGGCCGGGAACGACCTCGCCAATGTCCTGCGCGGCCTGGGCGGCAGCGACCAGATTTCCGGCGCGGGCGGCGACGATATCCTGATCGGCGGCGCCGGGGCGGACGCCCTGAACGGGGGCGCCGGCTTCGACATCGCCCTCTATGACGACGGCAGCGTCGGCGTCACGGTCAACCTCTTCACCCGCTCCGGCTCCGGCGGCAATGCCCTGGGCGACACCTATGACGGCATCGAGAACGTCACCGGCAGCGCCTTCGGCGACAGCCTGACCGGCGACAACGGCGCCAACCGCCTGCGCGGCGGGGCCGGCAATGACATCCTTCGCGGCGGCCTCGGCGGCGATGTGCTGGACGGCGGCAGCGGCATCGACCTCGCCACCTATTTCGGCGCCGCGGTCGGGGTGAAGGTCAACCTGCAGGCCGGGACCGGCGGCGACGGCGAGGCCCAGGGCGACATCTTCGTTTCGATCGAGAACGTCAACGGCAGCCGGGCCGGGGACTTCATCACCGGCAGCACCGGGACCAATGTGCTGAACGGTTTCGAGGGCAACGACGTGCTCGTCGGCGGCGCCGGCAAGGACGCGCTGGGCGGCGGCGTCGGTGCCGACGTCTTCGCCTTCACCGCCCTCGGCGACAGCGTGGTCGGGGCCAATGCCGACCGGATCGTGGATTTCAGCCGAGCCCAGGGCGACCGGATCGACCTGTCGGCGATCGACGCCAGGACCACCGTCGCCGGCGACCAGGGCTTCACCTTCATCGGCTCGGCGCTGTTCCACAAGGTCGCGGGCGAGCTGCGCTTCGCCGTCACCAGCCCGGGGGTCACCACCATCGCCGGCGACGTCAACGGCGACGGGAATTCCGACTTCCACATCGTGCTGACCGGCGCGGTCGCGCTGCAGGCCGGCGACTTCGTGCTGTAACGCCGCTTCCGGCGCCCCACGCAAAGGCAGGATCATGACCCTCTTCACCGGAACCAACGATGCCGACTTCCTCTCCGGCGGCGGCGGCGCCGACGTCATCAACGGGGAAGGAGGTGATGATTTTCTGGTCGGCAACGGCGGTGGCGACGCCATCAATGGCGGCACGGGCGACGATCTCATCCAGGCCGGGGACGGGGGCGCCACGGTCAATGGCGGCGTGGGCGACGACAGCATTTCTGCCGGCTCTGGAGACGATGATCTCCGTGGCGACAGGGGATCGGACAGCATCAATTCCAATGACGGCGACGACACGGTCCTGGGCGATTCCGGAGACGACCTGCTCTTCGGCGACGCCGGCAGCGACCGGCTGGACGGGGGCGACGGCGCCGACACTCTTTCGGGAGGAGAGGGGAGCGACACGCTGGTCGGCGGCGCCGGCAGCGACGCGATCGACGGCGGTGCCGGGGCCGACATCCTGGCCGGCGAAGTCCAGCCGGTAACCGGGACGCCGCCGATCGGTCAGTTCGCGGCGGACGGCTTCATCTGGGCCGCGCTCGACGGGGCCGACGACGACCGCATCCTCGACTTCTTTCCCGGCGTCGACCTCCTGTCCCTCCAATTCTGCTCCGAGTTCACCACCGTGCAGGCGCTGCTCGGCACCGCGGGCGGCAATGCGGTGCTGTCGGTGTCGCGCGGCGGGGCGATCGCCACCCTGACACTGGAGGGCGTCGCCGCCTCGGCCCTCACGGCGCGGGAGCTGTTTCTCGCCGACGGCAGCCCCTCCGCGGAGACCGTGGCCGGCGGAGCCGCCGCCGACGACCTGTTCGGCCAGTTCGGCAACGACGTGCTGAGCGGGGCGGCCGGGAACGACCGGCTGTTCGGCGAGCAGGACGACGACACGCTGGATGGCGGGCTCGGCGACGACCGGCTGTTCGGCGGCGGCGGCAACGACATCCTTCGCGGCGCCATCGGCGCGGACCGGCTGGACGGTGCCGCCGGCGTCGACCTCGCCAGCTGGTTCACCGGCACCGCCGGGGTCGCGGTCAGCCTCGCGACCGGCACGGGCACCGGCGGCGAAGCCCAGGGCGACACCCTGACCGGGATCGAGAACCTGTCTGGCAGCCAGGGCAATGACAGCCTGGTCGGAAGCAGCGGCGCCAATCTGCTGCAGGGCTGGAACGGCAGCGACGTGCTGACCGGGGCCGGCGGCCAGGACACGCTCACCGGCGGCGCCGGGGCCGACCGCTTCGTCTACAGCAGCGCGGCGCAGAGCGTGGTCGGCGCCGCTGCCGACCGGATCACCGATTTCAGCCGGGGCGACCGCATCGACCTGGCGGCGATCGACGCCAACAGCGCGGCGGCGGGCAACCAGGCCTTCGCCTTCATCGGCTCGGCGCTGTACCACAAGGTCGCCGGCGAGCTGCGCTTCGCCGTCACCAGCCCCGGGGTCACCACCATCGCCGGCGACGTCAACGGCGACGGCAATTCCGACTTCCACATCGTGCTGACCGGCGCCATTGCGCTGCAGGCGGCGGACTTCGTGCTGTAGCGCACCGCAACCGCACCGCGGCCCGGTCGCAGCGCACACTCCAGGAGGATCCCATGCCCGGTATCGACATCTACGGCACCGAGGAGGACGACGTCATCACCGCCCTGTTCCCCGACGACAACATCTGGGGTTATGAGGGCAATGATTTCCTGACAGGTGGCGAGGGCGCCAACTTCCTGTTCGGTGACGTGGGGGACGACCGCCTGGACGGTGCCGCAGGCGACGATCTGCTGGATAGCGGGCTGGGTGATGACGACCTCTCCGGCGGTGCCGGGAACGACATCATCCTGGGCCAGGACGGGCGGGACCGCCTGTCCGGCGGCGCCGGCGACGACCTGCTGGATGGCGGGCTGGACGCCGACCGGCTGGATGGCGGCACTGGCAGCGACACCGCGGTCTACCGCCTGTTCAGCTTTGCCGTCGCGATCGACCTGGCCGCCGGGATCGGCCCGAGCGGCGACGTGCTGACCGGGATCGAGAACGCCGTGGCCGGGTACGGCGACGACAGGATCATCGGCGACGGCAGCGGCAATGCGCTGGACGGCTGGGTCGGCGGCGACGTCCTCACCGGGGGCGGCGGGGCGGACCGCTTCGTCGTCTCCGCGGCCGACCACAGCGGCCTCGGCGCCGCCGCCGACAGGATCACCGATTTCAGCCGGGGGGAGGGTGATCGGATCGACCTCGCGGCGATCGACGCCGATCCCGCCGCGGCCGGGGATCAGGCCTTCCGCTTCATCGGCTCGGCGGCGTTCACGCAGCATGCGGGCGAGCTGCGCTTCGTCGTCAGTGGCGGCACGACCATCGTTGCCGGCGACATCGACGGCAACGGCGCAGCGGATTTGGAGATCCTGCTGACCGGCGCCGTCGCGATGCAGGCGGGTGACTTCCTGCTGTAGGTCGCGGCCTCAGCCGGCGCGGAACAGGCCCAGGCGCTGCAGCAGCCGGCCGATGACACGGCCCAGCCGCTCGGCGACGCTGGCAGGGCGCGGGGCCTCACGGGTCGGCTCCGCCGCCTGGGGACGGTGACCGGTCGTTTCATCATCCTCGCCGGAGAAGGCGGCGCGCGCCTGCTCCAGCAGCACCGGGATCGACCGCGCCTGGCGCAGCAGCAACGGCAGGAACAGGAGCGCGACCACCGCGCCGATGATCAGGAGCTTCACACCGCTCAGGCCCATGACTGTCCTCCGCTCAGGCCTGCTTGGCGACCGGGCGCGCGCGCCGGGCGCGGGCCGGGACGGCGCGGCGGGAGGCCAGCTTGGCGAACACCGCCAGGGTCAGGGCGCCGGCCAGCAGCGGGCCGCCGGTCATGACGATCCATTCGGTCTCGCCGATGCCGCTCAGCTCGCCAACGCCCTGGGCCACCAGCCAGCCCGGCGCCAGCATGGCCGGAACCCAGACGATCGCCGACAGCACGTTGGCGATCTGGAACCGGGAATGGCGCATGCGCATGATGCCGGCGATCAGCGGCACCACGGCGCGCAGCGGCCCCAGGAAGCGGCCGAGGAAGATCGAGGCGGTGCCCCAGCGGCGGAAGAACAGCCGGCCGCGGGCGATCATCGCGCGGTCGCGCGAGAACGGCCAGACGTTGCGGGCGTTCGGCCCCAGCTTCTGCCCCAGCCAGTAGGAGACGGCATCGCCCAGCACCGCGCCGGCGATCGACCAGGCGATCACGGGCACGGGGTGCAGCAGGCCGCCGCCGACCAGGGCGCCGGTCGCCAGCATCAGGGCGGTGCAGGGGACGAATAGGCCGACCACGGCCATGGATTCGCCGAAGGCCAGCAGGAACAGGATCGGTCCCGCCCAGGCCTGGTTGTCGGCGATGAACTGGGTGACCTGGGCGACGAAGGTTTCCACGGATAACGTCCGATCGGCTCACAGGAAAAGGGGAGGGCCGGAGGCACGACCGCCTCCGGCCCCCATACTACTCTCAGAGTTCCTCGCCGCCCATATCGAACCCGGCGTCGGACGCCAGATCGCCGGCGGTGTCCTCCGCGGCCTGGCCGATGCCTTCAGCCGCCTGGGCCACGTCGGGCGTGAAGGCGTCCATCAGCAGATTGCCGAGGACCACGCCGCCGGCCACGCCCATGGCGGTCTGCATGGCTCCCGCCATGAAACCGCCACCGCCACCGGGCCGTCCGAAGCCGCCGCGGGCGCCGGTGCCAGGCTGTGCACCGTAGCCGGGCTGGGCACCGTAACCGGGCTGTGCACCGTAACCGGGCTGGGCCTGCTGCCGGCCCCAGGGCGAGGCGCCCGGCTGCGGCCGCTGCTGGCCGCCACCGAACAGCCCGGCCAGGAAGCCGCCGGCCGCCGGCTGGGCGGCGCGCCGCTCCAGCTCGTTGATCTGGGCCTGGGCCGCCGCCAGCGCCTGCTCCTGCACCAGGATGACCTGGGCCATGTAGTAGGCGGCGGCCGGCTGCTCGGCGAGGCGGCGCCGGATCAGCTCCTCGGCGCCGGCATCGCGCGGGCCGCCGTCGCGCTCGGCCCGCACCAGCTTCACGAACAGGTCGTCGATGGCCTGCTTCTCGGTGTCGTACACGCTCTTACTCCCGCTCGCCGGTGAGGTTCAGCAGCAACTGGAAGATGTTGATGAAGTTCAGGTACAGCGACAGCGCGCCCATCAGCGCCATCTTGTTCCGGCTCTCGCTGTCGTAGTGCTCGGCATATTCCTCCTTGATCCGCTGGGTGTCCCAGGCGGTCAGGCCGGTGAAGATCAGCACGCCGGCGACCGAGACGATGAACTGCAGCGCGGTCGAGCCGAGGAAGATGTTGACGATGCTGGCAATGATGATGCCGACCAGGCCCATCATCAGGAACGAGCCGAAGCGGGAGAGGTCGGCCTTGGTGGTGTAGCCGTACAGGCTCATGGCGCCGAACATGACCGCGGTGATCATGAAGGTGCGGGCGATGCTGGTCCCGGTGAAGACCAGGAAGATCGAGGCCATCGACAGGCCCATGGCGGCGCAGAACGCCCAGAACACCAGCTGCGCCGTGGACGTCGAGATAGCGTGGATGCGGAACGACAGGAAGAAGATGAAGGCCAAAGGCGCCAGCATCACCACCCATTTCAGCGGGGTGCCGAAGATCGGCACATAGAGCGCCGGCGTGCTGGCGACCAGATAGGCGACGAGGCCGGTCAGGACCAGGCCCAGGCCCATGTAGTTGTAGACGCGCAGCATGTGCTGGCGCAGGCCGACGTCGAGTTCGGCGGCTGTCGGGCGCGCCGTCGTCTGCCATTGATACTGTGGCGTGTTCATGGGGTCGTTCACTCCTTGGTGAGCCTTCAGTAAAGGGTGTCGGCGAGGCCGTTGGCGGCGACCAGCAGGTCGTCCGCCGGCGCCTCGGCGCAGAGCGCGTAGACCGCCGGGCCGACCTGCCAGTAGGCGACGGTGACGTCCTTGGGCCGCTGCGCCTGCGGCTGCTGCACGTCGAAGCTGTCGGTGGCGGCGGCGAACAGCGTCACCAGCCCGAACCGGTCGGTGTCGATCGTCGCCTCGAAGCCGGAGCCGCCGTCCCAGGGCACCACCTCGATCGACCGGATCGACCAGCCCGGCGGCAGGTCGGGCAGGGTGATCGGCGCCTTGGCCAGGTCCTCGGGCTTGACGCCGCCCTTGGGCTCGGCCGGGTCGACCAGATGGCGGTACAGCACGGTGCGGTAGGCGTCGCCGGCCTCGTCGGCATAGGCCGGGATGGTGGCCGAGGCGGTGTCGATCCGGGTGACGCCCAGGATCGACTGGGCGCCCCAGCCGATGCCGATCAGCAGCACCACCGCGGCCACCCGGCGCAGGCGGACCGTCAGCCGGCGCCAGCGCACGGCGCGGCCGAGCAGCCGGGCGTTCTCGTAGCTGGCGACGCGGATGCCGCCATCCTCGGCGAAGGCCAGGCGCAGCGCGTCGCGCAGGCGCAGATCGGCCATCACCTGGGCGGCAAGAGTGGGATTGACCTCGAGACAGGCCTCGATCTCGATCCGGCGCGGCAGGTCGAGCTCGCCGTCGATATAGGCCTGGATCTCGGCTTCGGTCGGGATGGTCTGGGTCATGGTCGTCACTCCACCAGCCGCAGCCGCGGCGGGGTCGGTCCGTCGGTGCGGTTCGCAGGCGTTTCGGCGCTGCCGACGATCTCGCGCAGCACCGCCCGGGCCCGGCCCAGGCGCGACATCAGCGTGCCGAGCGGGATGCCGAGGATGGTCGCGGCCTCCTGGTAGCGGAACTCCTCGACCGCCACGAGCAGCAGTGCCTCGCGCTGCTCCTCCGGCAGGGTCAGCAGAGCCCGCTGCACCTGGGCCAGCTGGACCCGGGCATCCTGGCTCGGCGCCCCGGATTCGGGGGCGAACTGGGTCGCCTGGGCGATGCGGGCATCCTCGGCACGGCGACCGCGCAGCCGCGAGGCGTGGGCGTTGTGCATGATGGCGAACAGCCACGGGCGCAGCGCCCGGTCCGGCTGCCAGCCACGCCGCCCCTCATAGGCCTTGAGCAGGGTGTCCTGCAGCAGGTCCTCGGCCTCGGCGGCATCGCGGGTCAGGACCAGGGCGTAGCGCTTCAGCCCCGGCAGCTCGGCGATGACGTCGAAATCATCCTTGCGGCGTTTCATGGTCCATATACGCAGCCGCTGGCGATTTTCATCCCGCGCCGTACTTTCATCCATGGCGGGTCCGGACAAACTCCGAACAAGATCCCCTGGATATGATGCTTTTTCCGAGGTTTTTTCAGACGAAAACCGCATTGCGGGTGTTATAGGCAGCAACACTCGATAATCCGGCCGAGATTCGGAGCGACATGACCGACGACACTGTGGAGCAACGCCGATCGGTCGACCCGCCCGTGTCCGATCGCTATCCGGGTCGTCCGGTCGGCGCCGCCGCAGCCTCGGTCGCCCTGCCGTACCCGTCCCGGCCCGGCGTCCTCGACGGCTGGCCGGGCTGGCTGGTCGGCCTCGCCGGGCTGCTGACGCTCGGGCTGCTGCTGCGCGTCGTTCTCGCCTTGGCGTTCCCGCGCATCCACCATGCCGACGAGCTGTTCCAGTATTACGAGCAGGCGCACCGGCTGGCCTTCGGCCAGGGCATCGTGCCCTGGGAGTATCGCGAGGGCGTCCGCTCCTGGCTGCTGCCGGGGATGCTGGCCGGGCTGATGAAGGCGGTGTCCTGGGTCAGCGACGAGCCGTCCTCCTATCTCGCCGCGTCGAAGGCACTGTGGTCGGCGCTGTCGCTGAGCATCCCGGTGGTCGCCTTCCTGTGGGCCCGGCGCGCAGCAGGGCTGACGGCGGGGCTGACCGCCGCCTTCATCGGCACGATCTGGTTCGAGCTGGTCTATTACGCGCCGACGGCGCTGACCGAATCGATCGCCACCAGCCTGCTGCTGATCGCCTGCTGGCTGGCCTGGACCGCGGAGACGGCCGACCGCCGGCGGCTGATCTGGGCGGGGGTGCTGTTCGGCCTGGTCTTCGTCTTCCGCTTCCATCTGCTGCCGGCGATCCTGACCGCGGCCGTGGTCGCCAGCCGGGGCGACTGGCGCGGCCGGCTGCGGCCGATGCTGCTGGCCGGACTGGTCCCGGTGCTGCTGTGCAACGGGCTGCTCGACTGGGTGACGCTCGGCTGGCCGTTCCAGTCGGTGCTGAAGAACTTCTGGATCAACATCGTCGAGGAGAAGAGCCACAGCTTCGGCGTCATGCCGCTGGGCTTCTACTTCGAGGAATATGTCCGGGTCTGGTCGTGGTGGCTGGCGCCGATGGCGGCGCTGATCCTGCTGGGCGCGCGCGGCCAGCCGATGCTGGTGGCGGTGCCGCTGGCGATCGTGCTGTCGCACAGCCTGGTCGCCCATAAGGAATACCGCTTCGTCCTGCCGGCGCTGCCCTTCCTGCTGATCCTCGCCGCGCTGGGCACCGAGCGGCTGGGCCAGCGCCTGGCGGGGCTGGCGGCCGAACGCTGGCCGGCCGAGCGTTGGGGGCGCGTGCCGCGCTGGGCTCCCCTGGCCGTGCTCTGCGCCGCCTGGGTGCTGGCCTCGGGCCTGCTGTCGGCCAGCGACCGCTGGGGCCCGGAATGGAGCCGCGTCGCCCCCGGCATCGCCACCGCCACGGCGCTGCATGAGCGCGAGACGCTGTGCGGCGTGGGCCTGTTGACGCCGTGGTCGGACCTGCCGGGCTACACCACCCTGCACCGCGACGTGCCGGTGTTCTGGTTCGGCGACGACACGCGGCGGTTGTGGCGCTCGGCCCCGTCCTTCAACTATGTGATGGCCCGGCCGCAGCAGATGCCGCCGAACACCGGCTACCGGCTGGAGAGCTGCCCCAGCGAGATCTGCCTGTACCGCCGGCCGGGGCTATGTGCGGCGCCGAGAGATGTCGGGGTCAGCGGGGCGATGGCCGAGCGCGGCATGTAGGATCGGGCGCCTTGATTCGGCCCTACTCTCCGCTTGAGACTCGGACCGGGCTGGTCTAAAGCAACCCGGCGGCGGGATCGGCCCGCCGCTCCCGCCCCTCGCTCTGGACCCGCCCAGCCGAGCCCGGCTGACAGGACATCACGGCCGCATGTTCAATTTCTTCGGTTTTCTCTCGGCTGACATGGCCATCGACCTGGGCACGGCGAACACGCTGGTCTATGTCAAGGGCCGTGGCATCGTCCTGAACGAGCCGTCGGTGGTGGCGATCGCCAACATCCGGGGCAAGAAGCAGGTCCTGGCGGTCGGCGACGAGGCCAAGCAGATGCTGGGCCGCACCCCGGGCAACATCACCGCCATCCGCCCCCTCCGCGACGGCGTCATCGCCGATTTCGAGGTGGCGGAGGAGATGATCAAGCATTTCATCCGCAAGGTGCACAACCGGCGCAGCTTCGCGGCGCCGGAGGTGATCGTCTGCGTGCCGTCCGGCTCGACCGCGGTCGAGCGCCGCGCCATCCAGGAATCGGCCGAGAGCGCCGGCGCCCGCCGGGTCTATCTGATCGAGGAGCCGATGGCGGCGGCGATCGGCGCCGGCCTGCCGGTGACCGAGCCGACCGGCAGCATGGTGGTCGACATCGGCGGCGGCACCACCGAGGTCGCGGTGCTGTCGCTCGGCGGCATCGTCTATTCCCGCTCGGTCCGCGTCGGCGGCGACAAGATGGACGAGGCGATCATCGCCTATATCCGGCGCAACCATAACCTGCTGATCGGCGAGGGCTCGTCCGAGCGGATCAAGAAGGAGATCGGTTCCGCCGCCCCGCCGGAGGACGGCGAGGGCCGGTACATGGAGATCAGGGGCCGCGACCTCTTGAACGGCGTGCCGAAGGAGCTGCTGATCTCCGAACGCCAGATCGCCGAAAGCCTGTCCGAACCGGTCAGCCAGATCGTCGAGGCGGTGAAGGTGGCGCTCGAGCACACCGCGCCGGAGCTGGCGGCCGACATCGTCGACAAGGGCATCGTCCTGACCGGCGGCGGCGCGCTGCTCGGCAATCTCGACCTGGTGCTGCGGCACGCCACCGGCCTGCCGGTGTCGATCGCCGACGACCCGCTGACCTGCGTCGCGCTGGGCACCGGCCGGGCGCTGGAAGAGATGAAGACCCTCAAGCACGTGCTGATCAACATGTACTGATCGGCGCCCCAGCGCATACTGGGGAAATCGGAAAAACGGTAGTACTCTGCCTTTCAGGAATCCGGTCTTCGGCGGACGGGACATGCGGGTGATGCAGCGGAGCAGACCGGGGGTTCGCATCGCGGCCATCAGGGCCGTCGCGCACCGATTCTCCTTCGGCCTGCTGCTGTTCGCCGCGATCAGCCTGCTGATGGTCGGCAAGATCGACGCCGTGCTGTTCGACGGCGTCCGCGTCCGCGTGGTCGACGCCGTGGCGCCGATCCTCGACGCCATGTCGCGCCCGGCCGCCAGCGTCGCCAGCGCGGTGACGGAGATGCAGAGCCTGTCCGACATCCGCGGCGAGAACGCCCGGCTGCGGCAGGAGGTGGCGACGCTGCGGCAGTACCAGGACGTCACCTTCCGGCTCGAGGCCGAGAACCTGACCCTGCGCAACCTGCTGAACTACACGCCGGATTCGGCCCATTCCTTCCTGACCGCCCGGGTTGTGGCCGACAATGGCGGCGCCTTCGTGCGCAGCCTGACGATCAATCTCGGCTCCGCCAACGGCATCCGCGACGGCCAGGCGGTGCTCGGCGGTCGCGGCCTGATCGGCCGGATCGTGCAGACCGGCGACCATTCCGCCCGGGTGCTGCTGATCACCGACCTCAACGCCCGCATCCCGGTGGTGGTGGAGCGCACCCAGCAGCGCGCCATCATCGGCGGCGACAACACCGACCGGCCGCGGCTCCTGTACCTGCCGCCGGACGCCTCGATCCGGGTCGGCGACCGCCTCGTCACCTCCGGCAATGGCGGCATGTTCCCGGCCGGCCTGCCGGTCGGCATCGTCGCCGCCGCCCAGGACAGCGCGGTGCGGATCCAGCCGATCGAGCCGCTCGAGGCCATCCCCTACGTCAAGGTCATCGATTTCCGCGCGCTCGATCCCGGGATGGCGATGCAGCCGGTGCCCGGCTTCGCGCAATGACCGGGGACCTGCTGCACAAGCTCGACCTCGCCGCCCGCCACGCCGCCCCAGGGGCCGTGACGCTGATCCTGGTGCTGGTCGGGGTGACGCCTACCCAGCTGCCCTATTACAGCAGCATCGCGCCGTTGCTGCCGCTGGCCTCGGTCTATTACTGGGGCGTGCACCGGCCCGACCTGATGCCGATGTGGCTGATCTTCCTGGTCGGGCTGCTGCACGACGTGCTGACCGATTCGCCGATCGGGCTGCACGCCGCGATCCTGCTGCTGTGCCAGTGGGTGCTGCTGCGCCAGCGCCGCTTCCTGGCCGGGCGGCCCTTCGCGGTGCTGTGGCTCGGCTACGCCGTGCTGGCGACGGCCGTCAGCCTGGTCGAATGGATCGGCGTCAGCCTTTACGACGTCGCGGTCGTGCCGCCGCGGCCGCTCTTGATCCGGCTGGTCCTGACTATCGCCATCTTCCCGCCGCTGGCCTGGCTGTTCATCCAGGTGCATCGCGGCTTCCTGCGGGCGGCGGACTAGGCCGTGGAGCGCGACACCGACCGCTCCCGCGGCTTCACCCGCCGCGCCTTCGCCCTCGGCGGTCTGAAGCTCGGCCTGCTCAGCGTGCTCGGCGGGCGGCTGTACTACCTCCAGGTCGAGGAGAGCGACCGCTACAAGGTGCTGGCCGAATCGAACCGCATCAACATGCGGCTCCTGGCCCCCTCGCGCGGCCTGATCACCGACCGCTTCGGCGCCCAGCTGGCGGTCAACGACCAGAACTTCCGGGTCGTGCTGGTGGCGGAGGAGGCGAAGGACATCCAAAGCGTGCTCGGCCGGCTGGGGCAGGGGGTGCCGCTGACCGACGCCGATCTGGCCCGCATCGTCCGCGACGTCAAGCGCCGCCGCGCCTTCGTGCCGGTGACGGTGAAGGAGAATCTGAGCTGGGAGCAGGTCTCCTGGATCGACGTCAACGGGCCGGAACTGCCGGGCCTGTCGATCGAGGTCGGCGAATCCCGGCGCTACCCCTTCGGCACCGAGATGGCCCATATCATCGGCTATGTCGGCGCCGTGGCCGAGGCCGACCTGACCGGCGAGCCGGTGCTGAGCCTGCCGGGCTTCCGCGTCGGCAAGTCCGGCGTCGAGCGGCAATACGAGACCGGCCTGCGCGGCGTCGCCGGGTCGAGTCAGGTCGAGGTCAATGCCGTCGGCCGGGTGATCCGCGAGATCAACCGGGAGGAGGGCAAGCCGGGCCAGGAGGCGCGGCTGACCATCGACTTCGAGCTGCAGCGCTATGTCATGGAGCGGCTGAAGTCCGAGTTCAGCGCCGCCGCCGTGATCATGGACGTGCACAACGGTGATGTGCTGGCCATGGCCTCGCACCCGTCCTACGACGCCAACCTGTTCCCGAACGGCATCAGCACGGCCGATTGGCGCCGCCTGGTCCAGGACCCCTACGGCATCCTCAACAACAAGGTGATCAACGGCCAGTACCCGCCGGGCTCGACCTTCAAGATCGCGGTGGCGGCGACGGCGCTGGAGGCCGGGGTGGTCACGCCGGACCAGCGCGTCTTCTGCCCCGGCTACGTCAATCTCGGCGACCACCGCTTCCACTGCTGGAAGCGCGGCGGCCACGGCAGCCTGAACGTGGTCGACGCCATGGCCCAGTCCTGCGACGTCTTTTTCTACGAGATGGCGCGGCGGCTCGGCATCGACCGGCTGGCCGAGGGCGCGAACAAGTTCGGCATCGGCCAGAAGCTGGGCGTCGACCTGCCGAGCGAGCGTCCGGGGCTGATGCCGACCAAGGCCTGGAAGGAGGGCGCGATGGGCACCTCCTGGCAGCTCGGCGAATCGCTGATCGCCGGCATCGGCCAGGGCTATGTGCTGGCGACGCCGCTGCAGATGGCCACCATGACCGCGCGGCTGGTGAACGGCGGCAAGGCGGTGGTGCCGCGCCTGGTCATGGCGGTCGGCGACGAGGCGATGCCGGAGACGCCGGAGGTGGCGTCGATCGGCATCGCCAAGAGCCATATCGACACGGTGATCGAGGGCACGGTCGCGGTGATGACCCGTGGCACCGGCAAGCGGTCGCAGATCAAGCAGAAGGGCATGGAGATGGGCGGCAAGAGCGGCACCAGCCAGGTCCGCCGCATCAGCATGGCCGAACGCGCCGCCGGGGTGAACCCGGACAACTGGCCGTGGAACCAGCGCCACCACGCCTGGTTCGTCGCCTACGCCCCGGTCGGCGCGCCGCGCTATGCCTGCTCGGTGATCGTCGAGCATGGCGGCGGCGGCAGCGAATACGCGGCGCCGATCGCCCGCGACATCCTGCTGGAATGCCAGCAGCGCGAGTCCGGCCGGCGCCTGCTGTCGGCCGCGCCGGGGGACGGCGCCGACAAAGGTTGAGGCTTTCGTGAAGAAAGGGTTGCAACCGGTCGGGGCCTTGGCTATATCACCGCCCGACCCGAGCGAACGGGCGCATAGCTCAGTTGGTAGAGCAGCTGACTCTTAATCAGCGGGTCGTAGGTTCGAGCCCTACTGCGCCCACCAGTTCGCGAGACGAAAGAGCAGGCCCGCTTCGGCGGGCCTTTCTTTTTGCGCGTGACCGGTCGCGACTTCGGCCCTCCCGTCTACGCGATATCGTCCCGGTTCCCCTCCCGCGCGATCCGTTCCAGCATGCCGCGGAAGCGGGCGGTTTCCTCGATTGTCAGCGGCCGGGCGGCGAGCGGGCCGGAATAGATTTCGGCGCGGCGGTCCGGCGGCAGGCTCAGCGAGCGCCAGTTCGAGGCGGCGCCGGCGGCCATCCGGCGCGACAGGAAGCTGCAGCCGCGGCGGAAGAAATCGGCCTCCCAGTCGTCGAAGGGCTGGTCCAGCCGCTCCAGGTAGCGGCCGGCCCATTCGGCGACATCGGCGGGCGGCTCGCGGCGCTGGCCTCCGGTCATATGCTCCACCTCGGAATCCGGTGCTTTTTGAGGGCAACGCCCGGTTCGATGCGGGGGATAGGACAGGATGCGTTATTCCTTCGTGAATTCCGGGCGCGGGCCGCGGCCGAGCTGCAGCGCCGCCTCGATCCGCTGCAGCCGGGCCAGGGCCGAGGCCAGGCCGGCGCAGAGCAGCCACAGCACCAGCCCCGAGACCGCGGCGCCGGCGCCCATGGTCCAGGCCTCGGCCCGAAGCTGCCGGCTCAAGCCCGGCCCGTCGCCGATCATGTCGGCGAGGGCGGCGATGCGGGCGTCCGGCAGCCCCAGCATGTCGGTCGGCCGGTCCGGGATCAGGGCGGAGACCTGGCCGAGCATGTCGGCGGTGCCGAACAGCCGATAGGCCAGGACGGCGCCGATCAGCAGCCCGGCGATGAACAGCAGGACGCCGAAAGCATGCAGGGCGACCGCCAGGCTGGGCATGCGCTGGCTGTCCGGGTCGCGGCTGGACAGCGGGCGTCGGTCCCTGGTGGCCTGGAGCATGCATCCCCTCGCGCGATCCGGGAGGGGCGGCGGTCAGGTCCGACGGGACCCCCGGATCGGACCGATCTTAAAGCGCCGCATCGGCAGTGGCGAGGGGGCCACGCCCGTGCGTTTTCAGACGGCGGCGGGCACCGGCGCCGGCTGCACGGCGTAGCCGACATAGAGCGGGTGCTTGGGCGAGCCGTCGGAGGTGATGGCCAGGGCGTGCGGTACCGTCCCGGCCTCGGCCAGCATCCGCAGCAGCGCGCGGCCCCAGCCGGGGCGCACGGCGTCGCAATGCCGGCCCCAGCCGCAGACCACCAGCGCCGCGGCCCGGGCGGCCTCGACGATCGCCTCCGGATTGCCGGGGCCGACCGGGTCGGCCTCGGCGTAGAGCGCCTTGGGGTCGGTCGAGCGCAGGGCGAAGGCGTTGGTGACGATCAGCCCGCCATAGCCCATCGCCCGCGCCCGGCGCTCGCAGCGCTCGACCGTCGGGTCGTTCTTGACCTCGTCGGCGGTGGATGGGTTCAGCAGCAGGAAATTGGCCGGCGCCACCGAAGAATCCCAGCGCCGCCACAGCAGGGTGCGATAGCGGCCGCAGTCGCTGAACACGGCGCCGCGGTCGGTGAACAGGTGGGCCATGCCGGTCTCCGGTCGGGATCGGCCGTTCTTAGCCCAGCCAACCGGCGGCGTCTAATCATGCGGGCCGAGGGCGCGCAGCTGCGCCTCCGCCCGGTCGAGGCCGAGCGACAGCAGCGCCGCGATCTCGTCCTCGCGCAGGCCCCGCTCCAGGGCGCGCCAGCGCAGCTCGCAGCGCCGCACCGCCTCCTCGAGATCGGCCTGGGATCGGATGTTCCGGATCGGACGCATGGGGCGGACGGCTCCTCCAAAATCAGGTCGGGCAAGGTTTCGCGGGCGGATTCGGCACAGCGAATCCATGGGCATCGTCGCGGCGGGTCTCGCGGCCATCAGGGGTCTCGCTGGGATGTTTGTTCGTGTTATGTTCTAGACGAGAACGGCGCCCGAGTCGAGTCCTAGAAGGGTCCGACAGCGGCTTTCCGATGCCGGCCCTGGCAGAGTTGACAGGTTTCGGGGGACGCCCAGATCGCTGTATTCGCGGCCTGTCCAAGAATCCCATGGCGACCGGAAGGGACCTCCATGATCAGGCTGACCAACCGGGCCACGATCGCCCAGGCCTGTCTCAATCGCCTTGCCAGCTCCGTCTACCTCGAGATCGGCGTCTTCACCGGCTCCTGCTTCTCGCGGATCGCGGCGAACCGGAAGATCGCGGTCGATCCGAGGTTCCGGGTGTCGCGCCGCCGCCGGGCGCGCAGCGAAAGCAGGGCGGACCAGACCGATTTCTTCGAAATGCGCAGCGACGACTTCTTCGCACAGAACGAAGGCCTGCTGTCGGAGCATCCGATCGACGTCGCTCTGGTCGACGGCCTGCACACCTACGAACAGACCCTGCGCGATATCGAGAACGTCCTGCGGTTCCAGCGCGGCTCCGGCGTCATCGTCGTCCATGATTGCAACCCGAAGTGGGAATCGGTCGGCTATCCGGCGAGGGACTACAAGGATTTCAGGAAGCGGTATCCGTTGCGCTTCGCCTGGAGCGGCGACGTCTGGAAGGCGATCGTCCATCTGCGCTCGACCCGGCCGGACCTGGACGTCACGGTGCTGGACTGCGACTGGGGCGTCGGCCTGATCAAGCACGGCCAGGCGGAACCGCGTCTCGACTATTCGCCGGAGCAGATCGAGTCGCTCAGCTATGCGGACCTGGCGCGGGACCGCGCCCGTCTGCTCAACCTGAAGTCGCCGGGGTATCTTCCGGAGTTCCTGGCGGCATGATGCCGGGCTTCAGGGCCGCGTCGCGTTCGACCAGGTAGAACAGCAGCTTGGGCTTGTAGGGGACGACCCGGACGCTCTTGAAGCCGGCATGGCGCAGCAGGGCCGCCAGCTCCGCCGAGTTCAGCGCGTTGACCCAGCCGAGCGACCAGCGGTCGCGGCCGATGTTGCGGTCCAGCGGATGGTAGCTCAGCAGGGCGCGGGGCACCGTGGCGCGCAGGCGTCGCAGGAAGCGGGGCACGTCGTAGACGTATTCCAGCATGCCAAGGGCGAAGGCCATGTCGGCCTCCACCTCGGGGAAGGGCTCCCGGTTCAGGTCGCAGACGATGGTGCGCGAATCGCGGCGGACGCAGTCGAGCGGCAGGTAGGTGCAGCCCTTCGGCAGCATTCCCTCCAGCGCCATGGCGCCGCAGCCGATGTCCAGCACCCGCATGCCGGGGCGGGTGTGGACGGCGGCGGCCCGGGCCCGTTCGGCCCAGGACTCCAGCTTGCCGACATCCTCCCGCGACCAGCGGTCGATCAGCGTCGTCCGCTGCTTCGCCGCCGCGATCGTGGCGCGGCGCCGCTCCTCCGGATCATTGGCCCAATCCGACATCGGCCCATCCCTTCGAGGCTCTTCCGGCGGCGATGGTAGCCCGGTTCTCAGAAGCGCACAGCGAGGCGTCCGGTCACGGCATAGTCGTCGCCGCCGTCGCGGCCCAGCGTGGTCTCGCCGCCGAGCTGCGCCGTCACCGCCGGGATCAGCCGGACGGCGACGCCGCCGGCCAGCCTTCCATAGGCGCCGCCGGAGGCCTCGACCTCCAGCACCCGCCCAACATCCGGCACGGTGACCAGCGCGGTGCCGATCGAGCGGTCGCCACCCAGCAGGTCGCCCTCGACCGTCAGCTCCAGATGCGGCGTGATCACGGCGCTGCCGGCCTCGAACCGGGCGGCGGCGGCGATCCCGGCGCTGCCGATCAGCGCCTCCGCCGTCTGGCCCTCGACGGTCATGTCCAGGCCGGGCGCGCCGGATTCGGCGTAGCGGTCGATCTCCACCCGCGAATAGCGCAGGCCGAGCACCGGGCCGAAGGTGAAGGCGTCGACGGCGACGCGGTAGCCGGCCCGGCCGAAGACGCTGAGGCTGTTGCCGTCCGGGTCGGCCGCGGCGCGCAGCTGCGGCACATAGGTCCGGCGCTCCAGATCGTAGGTGTCGAAGCCCCAGGCGACGCCGGCGCCGCCGAACAGCGCGCCGTCGTCATAGCCGGCCACGGCGCCGATCCGGACCGAGCTGTAGTCCACCGTGCCCCAGCCCCGGTCGAGGTCGGCGTCGCCGGTGTCGTAGGCGGCGACGACCCCGAGCGTCACCCGGTCGACCGGCCGCAGCGTGACCCCGCCGGTGATCGAGGTGACGCCGTAGTCGAAGCCGGTGGCGCCGCGGTCGAAGCCCTGGCTGCCGAAGGCGCGCTGCAGGGTCAGGAAGCCGTCGACCGAGCGGTCCGCCGGGGCCGGCGGGCCGGCCAGCATCGGGCCGCCTTCGCCGCCGGTCGCGTCCCCGACGCGGCGCAGGAAATTGTCGCTGGCCAGCAGGGCCAGGCCGGCCTGGGCGCCGATGGTGGTGGGGGCGGTCAGCGTGTCGGCGGCGTATTCCGCCAGCAGCTGGTGGCCCAGCGCGGTCGGGTGCACGCTGTCCCAGAACAGCCGCCCCTCCGGATCGCGGCAGACCGATCCGGGCGTGACGTAGGAGGGCAGGGCGGTGGCGCTGGCGACGCAGGCCTCGGTGACGTTGCCGAAGCCGAAGCGGGCCGGGTCGGCCAGCACGGTCTTCAGCCCGGTGGCGAAATCGGCCACCACGATCTGCACGTCGAGCTCGCGGGCCAGGGCGCCCATCTGGCGGTTCAACGCCTCGGCATGGCCTGCCGACAGGGCGCTGGCCAGCCCCTGGCCCAGCGTGCCGCGATAGGCCGGGGTCGAGCCGAGATCCGGCACGTTCGGCACCAGGATCGTCTTCGCCCCGGCCGCGGCCAGCTTGCGGATGTCGGCGTCGATGTTGCCGACGGTGCGGGCGACCTCGGCCTGCACCCCGGCCGGCGAGGGCGTGCCGCCGAGCCAGGCGAAATAGTCGTTGGCGCCGCCATACAGCACCACCAGGTCACGGGCGCCGAAGCGGCCGCCGGAGCCGGCATAGCCGTCGATCTGATCGCGGATGCCGGGCAGGGTGATGCCGCCCGGCGCCAGCAGCGGGTTGGCGATGTTGCCGCTGTCGGTCTCGGCGCCGCCGACCGCGAAGTTGCGGCCGGGCGCGGCGTCCAGGCCCAGCAGGCCCGGCAGCCGCTCGGCATAGGTCGGGCCGTTCGAGAAGCGGGCGTCGAAATAGGGCGGCGACACCGGGAAGCGCAGCGGGAAGGCCGGGTTCTGTGCCGCGATCAGGCCGGGGATGCGGCCGCGGTCGCTCAGGCTGTCGCCGAACACCGAGACGGAGGAGAACGGGTCCTCGGCCTGCGCCGCGGCCGGAACCAGCACAGCCAGCAGCGCCATCATCCTGCAACGCTTCATCAGCAATCCCCCCGGATCGGTCGAACGAATCCTCGACTAGGACAGGAATGCTACATGCGTGCGGGCGACGGCCATACCCGGAACAGTTGCTCTCTCAACTGCCGCCGATCGTTCATGACCGGAACCGACGCCGAGCCGTAGAATGCGCGGGTGCCGATCATCGGCCCACATGACCAAGGAGACAGGCGATGGGCAACAGGCCCGCGATCGTACTGGTGCATGGTTTCTGGGGCGGCGCCGCGCATTGGAGCAAGGTCATCGTCGAGCTGTCGCGCAAGGGCTACGGCCCCGGCGACCTGCACGCGGTCGAAGTGCCGCTGACGTCGCTGGCCGACGATGCGGAGCGCACCCGCAGGATGGTCCGGCAGGTCGACGGGCCGGTCCTGCTGGTCGGCCATTCCTATGGCGGGGCCGTGATCACCGAGGCGGGCGACCTGCCGAACGTGGCCGGCCTGGTCTACATCGCCGCCTTCGCGCCGGATGCGGGCGAGAGCCCCGGCGGCATCACCCAGCAGCATCCGCCGGCGGCGGCGTCGAACCTGGCGCCGGACAGCGACGGCTATCTCTGGGTCCGGCCGGACAAGTTCCACGAAAGCTTCTGCCAGGACCTGACGGCGGAGGAGGGGCTGGTGATGGGCGTGACCCAGAAGGCGCCGCTGGCCAGCACCTTCGGCAACACGATCACCGCGCCGGCCTGGAAGACGAAGCCGTGCTGGTACCAGATCTCCGGCGAGGACCGGATGATCCACCCCGACAACCAGAAGCTCATGTCCGAGCGGATGAAGCCGCGGAAGACCATCACCCTGGCCGCCAGCCACGCCTCGCTGGCGTCGAGGCCGGCCGAGGTGGCGGCCCTGATCGACGAGGCTGCTCAGTCCGTGGGCGGCTAGCGCCGCGCCTCAGCCCGCGGCCGCGGCGGCCTCCTGGATCAGGGCGGCGCGGGCGGGTGAGGTCCCGTCCGTCGGCCAGGCTTCCAGCCCCAGCTGGCGGCGGCCGAGATCGGTCAGGTCGGCCTCGCCGCCGCGGCCGCGATACGCCTTCTCGCGATGCTCGGGCGAGAAGTCGGGCGGGGTCTCGCCGGCCAGGAATCGGCCGCGCTGCCGGGCGGCGTATTCCGCGTTCTTGGCGCACAGCGGGCCGGCGCCGATGAACATGACGTTGGAGTAATTGGCGCCGCGGTGCTCGTCGCCGACCGCATGGATGCAGTCGGGGTGCCACCACACCGTGTCTCCCGGCTCGGCGGTGGGGATCGAGACCTGGGCGTCGATCAGCGGCTGGTGCCATTGCGGCAGGATCGCCTGTGCCTTGCCGCGGGCGGCACCGCAGATCAGCTCCTCCGGCACGTCATCCAGCAGCGGCCGCAGCAGCAGATAGGCGACCGAATGCCGGATCATCGGCACCACCTGCAGCGTGCCGTCATTCTTGCCCTGGCCGGTCAGGGCCAGCCAGCCCTGGTAGGAGCGGAAGAAGGTGCTGGTGTTGGGCGCCGGGAACTCGCGGGCCCCGATCCGGAACTCGCCGTCGAACGGGTCGTGCCGGTCCCAGTCGCCGCTGAAGACGTTGCGGTAGACGCGGCGATAGCCGGGGTCGAGCCAGCGCTCGATCGACCCGCCATCCATGTGCGGCGACAGGCCGAGCGTGGTGTCGCCCGGCTGCCGGCGGCGCACCCGGTCGGCATAGGTGACCTCGCGGTCGGGGTCGAAGAACATCCGGTTCGCCGTCGCCTCGTCGCCCGTGTCGCAGAAGCGCCAGAGCCGGTTCATGAAGCGCCGGGCTGTGGCCATGTTCGGATGCTGGCGGGCCTCGACCTGCGGCCGCGACCAGTAGATGGCGAAGATCTGCGGCGTCTTGGCGCTCAAGCCGCCGAAGTATTTCTGCAGGTTGCCGTCGTCCTTCTGGCCGGCGTAGCCGTTGTCGTCGATGTAGTCGGCGACGGCGTCGTTCCAGCGGGTGATCTGGTCCCGGTCGACCGTGCCGCGGATCAGGGCGGCGCCGCGGCGATGGATTTCCGCCACTGTCTCGGCCGGGACCGTGTTGCCGACGATGTCGGCGAAGCGCACCACCGGCACCGGCGACCGGCCCTGGGCGTCGATCTCGCGGATGGCGTCAGCCTCGCGCCGCACCGCATCCTCCAGCCGCCGCCAGACCCCGGCGACGTCACCGATCGCGCTGCGCAGCTCCTGCTTCACCGCGCGGATCTGCGCGCCGTCATCGATCTCGGTCATGGCCTGCCCGACACCCGGTTGTCATCGGCGGGCACCCTGCACCCGGCGCACCCCCGCGTAAAGCCGGAGGCGCGCCGGGCGTTGCCTCAGAGCACGAAGTCCTCGGCGATGACGGCCGGGACGCCCTGGAGCGCGATCTTGAAATCGGCCACTCCGTCGCCGTCGACATCGCCGGCCGCCACCGCATTGCCGCCGGAGACGACATAGTGCAGCTCGCCGGCGCGCTGGCTGAAGGCGGCGGTGCCGATGAAGACGAAGGCCTGGTCGCCCGCCTCGACGGTGTCGGCGTCGATGGCGGACAGGTCGATAAAGTCGCCGGCGACACGGTTGAAGTCGGTGATCCGGTCGCCGAAATGGAGATCGTCCGTGGAGAAGACGAAGCGGTCGGCCTCGGCGCCGCCGGTCATGGTGTCGGAGCCGTTGCCGCTGATCAGCACGTCGCGCCCGCTGCCGCCATCCAGCGTGTCGGACCTGGCGCCGCCGATCAGCACATCGTTGCCGTTGCCGCCGATCAGCGTGTCGTCGGCGCCGCCGCCGTCGAGCCGATTGGCCAGGCCCGAGCCGACGATGACGTCGCTGAACGCCGACCCCTCGACATTCTCGACGCTGTCGTAGAGATCGCCCAGCGCCTCGCCGGCCCGGCCGAAGCCGTTGGCGAGATCGACCCCGACGCCGGCGGCGGCGTTCCGGTAGGAGGCCGTGTCGACGCCGTCCCCGCCGACCAGGACGTCGGCGCCGACGCCGCCGTTGAGAAGATCGTCACCGCCGCCACCGAGCAGCTTGTCGTTTCCGCCGAGGCCGAACAGCCCGTCATCGCCGCCGAGACCGAGAATGCTGTCATCTTCCGCCGTGCCGACGAGCCGGTCGCCACGATCCGTACCTGTGATTGTCGCCATGGTCTCCTCCTTTGGAACGCCGGCAGTTCCTCTGCCGACGGGACGAAGAATTCGTCCTCAGACCATTGGTTGACAGAAAGAGTGTTGGTCCGGTGTATCGCAGGGAACGCTGCGATGTTTTCGATCTGTGCTGGACAAGCAAGACTCCACCGTCCCCGGCCATCGGCCGGTTGCTGATGCGATCCGTCGAGATTGGAAAAGCGGGCCGGGCGCCCGGCCCGCCGGGGATCAGCCGCCGAAGCGCTGCTTCAGGGAATCGAAGCCGGTCTGGAACACGCCCTGGCCGATCAGCTTGCGCATCGCCGCCTCGTTCTCGGCGGTGACGTCGAACTCGGCGGTCCATTCGGCGAAGCTGCGGTTGCCGTCGGTGACCGGGATCAGGCGCAGCGTGGCGACATAGTTCTCGACCGGCATCGGCGCGGCGAGGATCGCATAGGTGACGCAGTGCTCGGAATCCGACAGGGTCAGCAGCCGCTCACGGATGGTGCCGCCGCCCCCGGCCAGCTCCATGCTGCGGATGCAGCCGATGCGGTCGGAGGGGCCGTCATCCTCGACCTTGCTGCTGGCGATGGCGGGATGCCAGTCGGGCAGGGCGTTGAAGTCCCGGATTGCCTGCCACAGGGTGTCGACCGGGGCGTTGATCACGCTGCTGGTGGTCACTCGGATCATGCTCGCTTCTCCTGGTTGGATCAGAACGAGACCTGCTTGAAGGCGCGGGTCTGGGCGGTAAGGGCCTGTTCGGTCGGCAGCCGCTCCATCGAGCTGGCGCCGTAGAAGCCGTGGCAGTGGCGGCAGCGCTGCAGGACGTAGGCCGCGTCCTCCGGCATCGCGATCGGGCCGCCATGGCACAGCACGATGATGTCCGGCCGCACCGCCAGCGCTGCCGCGGCCCAGTCGTCGACCAGGGCGACGCAGTCGTCGAGGGTCTTGGCCGTCTCGGCACCGATCGCGCCGCCGGTGGTCAGGCCCATGTGGGGCACGATGATGTCGGCGCCGGCTTGCGCCATCGCCACCGCCTGTTCGGCCGAGAACACATAGGGCGTGGTCAGCAGGTCGAGGGCATGGGCGCGGGCGATCATCTCGACCTCGAGGCCATAGCCCATGCCGGTCTCCTCCAGATTCTGGCGGAAGGTGCCGTCGATCAGCCCGACGGTCGGGAAGTTCTGCACCCCGGCGAAGCCCATCGCCTTGAGCTGGCCGAGGAAATGGTCGGTCAGCATGAACGGGTCGGTGCCGTTGACCCCGGCCAGCACCGGGGTCTTCTTCACCACCGGCAGCACCTCGCGCGCCATCTCGACCACGATCTCGTTGGCGTTGCCATAGGCGAGCAGACCGGCGAGGGAGCCGCGGCCGGCCATGCGGTAGCGGCCGGAGTTGTAGATCACGATCAGGTCGATGCCGCCGGCCTCCTCGCATTTGGCGGACAGGCCGGTGCCGGCGCCGCCGCCGACGATCGGCTCGCGCCGCTCGACCATGCCGCGGAACTTGGCCAGGAGGTCGGCGCGGGCGAAACGGGTCATGGCGACGTCCTCAGTGATGGGCAATGGCCCGGAACTCGCGCACCAAAGCGGCGGCGAATTCCGGGTCGTTGAGGGCGTGGGGCAGGCGGATCAGCCGGCGGTTCGGGGTCTGCCGCACCGTCGCCTCCAGCGCCTGGAACAGGGCCTCGTCGGCGGCCGGGTCGTGGAACGGCTGACCCGGCGCGTCGATCAGCGACACGCCGCCCTCCGGGATCAGGACGCGGACCGGCCCGTCCATCCGGTTCAGCTTGGCACCGATCCAGCGGCCCATCTCGACGTTTTCCTCCACCGTTGTCCGCATCAGCGTCACCTGCGGGTTGTGGACGTAGAGGGTCCGCTTCAGATAGCGCTCCGGCACCGTCTCCATCGCCCCGAAATTCACCATGTCGAGCGCGCCGCAGGATGTGACGTAGGGCACACGGCTGCGGATGATGCTGTCGAACCGGTCCTCGCCGCAGGGGAAGACACCGCCGAACAGCAGGTCGCAGATTTCGGTGGTGGTGATGTCGATGACGCCGCCGATCAGGCCGGACTCGACCAGCTTCTCCATCGACTTGCCACCGGTGCCGGTGGCGTGGAAGACCAGGCAGTCGTACTCGCCCTCCAGCGCCCGGCTGACCTGCTCGACGCAGGGGGTGGTGACGCCGAACATGGTCAGGCCGATCGCCGGCTTGTCGGCCTCGCTGCGCGGCGCCGGATGGGCCACCATCCCGGCCAGGGCATGGGCGGCGTTGCCCAGCACGGCGCGGGAGATGCGGTTGATCCCGGACACGTCGGTGACCGAGTACAGCATCATGATGTCGGCCGGCCCGACATAGGGCGCGACATTGCCGGAGGCGACGGTCGAGACCATCACCTTCGGCACCCCGACCGGCAGGTCGCGCAGCGCCGGGGTGATCAGCGCCGTGCCGCCGGACCCGCCCAGGCCGATGACGCCGCCGACATCCGACCGGCTGGCCAGGAAGCCGCGCAACGCCTGGGCCATGGCGGCGATGGCCCGGCCGCGATCGTCGCTGAACACGGCCTCGGGCCCGTCCGGATGGTGGCGCGCCACCTCCTGCGCCGACACGTCGGGGCGCGGGACGTCGGCCCCGATCTCACCGGGCCGGGTGCCGACATCGACCAGCACGGCCTCGACGCCGCGGGCTTCGATCAGCGCCTGGACATAGGCCAGCTCGCGGCCCTTGGTGTCGCAGGTCCCGATGACATAGGCCTTCATGGCGCATCCTTCCCGGAGGATCGCCGGCATCCGATGCGCCGGTTCTTGCCATCGGTTGTCGCGCCGCTGCGGTGTCGGGCGCAAGGGGTCGTGGGAACAAGGTTCCGGCTTCTTTCGTCCGACAATCCGGGTCTATGCTGCGGCAACGAGCCAGCCGGGAGAATGCCCATGACCAGCCTGACACGCCTGGACCACGTCAACATCTGGACCGCCGATCTGAAGCGGCTGATCCGCTTCTACCGCGACACAATCGGCCTGGAGGCGGGGTCGCGGCCGGATTTCCCCTTCCCCGGCGCCTGGCTCTATCTCGGCGACCAGGCGGTGGTGCATCTGGTCGGGGTGAAGCAGCAGCTGCATCCGGCGCAGGTGCAGCTGTCGCATTTCGCCTTCCAGAGCAGCGGCAATCTCGACGACTTCCTGGCCCATCTGAAGGGGCTGGGCATCGAGACCGAGCTCGGCCGGCCGCCGCGCAGCGGGCTGGTCCAGGTCAATTTCCACGACCCGGACGGCAACCACATCCATGTCGATTTCAAGGACGGGACCACGCCCGACCTGGTGCCGTACCGCGACGCCGGCTGACGGCGCGTCGGCCCCAGGCATCCGGCCGTCGCAATCAAGCCGCAGGCGACGGCCGCTGTCGTGTTAGGTGTCGAATATTGCTTCACGGCCGGCCCACCGGCCCTTCAGCGAGACGACGCGGCACCCCATGGCGAAACGGCTGATCCTCAAGCTCTCCTGCACCGACGTCCCGGGCATCGTCGCCCGGATCTCGGATTTCGTGTTCCGCTCCGGCCTCAACATCCTCGAGAGCGCGCAGTTCTTCGATCGCGACACCGGCCGCTTCTTCATGCGGGTGGTGGTCGAGGCGGTGGAGGGCACCGCCGACATCGATGCCCTGCGCGAGGGCTTCGCGCCGATCGGCGCCGACTACGGCATGGATTGGGAGCTGCACGACGCCGACCGCAAGATCCGCGCCCTGGTCATGGTGTCGAAGTTCGACCATTGCCTGAACGACATCCTGTACCGGGTGCAGATCGGGTCGCTGCCGATCGAGATCCCGGCCGTGGTGTCGAACCACCGCGACAGCTACCAGCGGGTCGCCGCCGCCGGCATCCCGTTCCACCACCTGCCGGTGACCCGGGACAACAAGGTGCAGCAGGAACGGCGGCTGCTGGACATGGTGGACGAGGAGAAGATCGACCTCGTCGTCCTGGCCCGCTACATGCAGGTGCTGTCCTCCGACCTGTGCCGGAAGATGGAGGGGCGGGTGATCAACATCCACCACTCCTTCCTGCCCAGCTTCAAGGGCGCCAAGCCGTATCACCAGGCCCATGCCCGCGGCGTCAAGCTGATCGGCGCCACCTCGCACTACGTCACCGACGACCTCGACGAAGGCCCGATCATCGACCAGGACGTGCTCCGGGTCGACCACACCGCCTCGGCCGACGAATGGGTCAGCATCGGCCGCGACGTCGAGAGCGTGGTGCTGGCCCGCGCCCTGAAGTACCACTCCGAGCACCGCGTGCTGCTGAACGGGCCGAAGACCGTCGTCTTCAAATGACCGGGGCCGCGCCGGTTTGACAGACACCCGTCTCCTGCCATAACTTAACTGAAAAGTTAAATATGGGATCCGCCGGACCAAACCAACAACCGGCCGGCGGAGCACGGGAGACACAGCATGGCACACCGCATCCTGGTCCTGATCGGGACCAAGAAGGGCGCGTTCATCGCCGAGAGCGATTCGGCGCGCCGATCCTGGCAGCTGCGCGGCCCATTCTGCGAGACTTGGCCGATCAACCATGTCGTCGCCGACCCGGCTTCCGGCACGATCTATGGCGCCGGCGGCAATGAATGGTTCGGCCCGGCGGTCTGGAAATCGACCGATTTCGGCGAGACCTGGACCCATTCCAGCGACGGACTGGCCTATGCCGGGGGGCAGGAGCCGATCAAGGCGGTCTGGAGCCTGGGCGTGCGCGACGGGCGGGTCTATGCCGGGGTGCAGCCGGCCGGCCTGTTCACCAGCGACGACGGCGGCCAGTCCTGGAGCCATGTCGAGGGGCTGCAGCGCCACCCGACGCGGCCGGACTGGAGCCCGGGCGGCGCCGGGCTGATCCTGCATTCGCTGGTGCTGCATCCGGACGACCCGGGCAAGATCTGGGTCGGCATCTCCGCCGCCGGGGTATTCCACACCGCCGATGGCGGCGAGACCTGGGAGACCCGCAACCGCGGCACCCGCGCCGATTTCATGCCCGAGGACCAGCGCTATCCCGAATTCGGGCAATGCGTGCACTGCCTGGTGATGGCGCCGGGCACGACGGAGCGGCTGTACCAGCAGAACCATTGCGGCATGTACCGCAGCGACGATGGCGGCCGGCGCTGGGACAGCATCGAGGCGGGGCTGCCCTCCAGCTTCGGCTTCCCGGCCGCGGTCCATCCGCGCGACTCGGACACGCTGTTCCTGCTGCCGCTCAACGGCGACATCAAGGGCCGCTTCGTGCCGGACGGCAGGGCCGCGGTCTGGCGCACCCGCGACGGCGGCGCCAGCTGGCAGGACCTGCGCCGCGGCCTGCCGCAGGAGAACGCCTATTTCGGCGTGCTGCGCCAGGCCATGGCGACCGACCGGCTGGACCCCGCCGGGGTGTATTTCGGCAGCTCGGGCGGGGCGCTGTTCGCCAGCGCCGACGAGGGCGACAGCTGGGACTGCGTGGCCCAGCACCTGCCCTCGATCCTGTCGGTCGAGACGCTGGTGGTCGACCGCTGAGCGATGACCGAGCCGACGACAAGGGAGGCCGTGCTGGTGCGGCTGCCGACGGTGCTGACCATCCTGTTCCCGGGTGCGCCGCCGCGGGTGGAGCTGCGCGCCGGCACGGTGGCCGAGGCGATCGACGGGCTGAATGAGCGCTGGCCGGGGATGGGCGACCGCATCCGCGACTCCAGCCCGGCGATCCGGCGCCACATCAACATCTTCGTCGATGGCCGGCGGGCCAGGCTGGACACGCCGCTGGCGCCGGGGATGGAAGTGTTCGTCCTTACAGCGATCAGCGGCGGCTGACCGCGGCCATGCCGGCATGGCCGCGCTGCGCCAGGGCGAGCAGCAGCAGGCAC
>NZ_JBQJIK010000043.1:0-69068 GCF_052078665.1 Inquilinus sp. CA228
GCATTGGCACCGGCATTGCCGGTCAGGCTGTCGCCGAACTGGCTGCCATTGACGTTCTCGACGCCGGCCAGGGTGTCGCCCTGGGCATCGCCGCCGGTCCCGGCCCCGGTGGCCAGGTTGACCGTCACGCCCACGCCGCTGTCGAAATAGGAGGCGGTGTCAATGCCGGTGCCGCCATCGAGCGCGTCCGCCCCGGCGCCGGCGCGGAGGAGGTCGTTGCCGCCCTTGCCGCTGAGCACGTCGTTGCCGGCTCCCCCCGCCAGGGTGTTGGCCAGGGCGTCGCCGTCGAGGATGTCGTTGCCGGCGCTGCCTTCGAGATTCTCGATGCCCTGCAGGATGTCGCCCTGCGCGTCGCCCCCGGCGGCCGCGACCACGGAGAGGTCGACCCGGACCGCGGCGGCACTGGCGGCATAGCTCGCCGTGTCGGTACCGGCGCCGCCATACAGCAGATCCATGCCGGCTCCGCCGATCAGCGTGTCCTGGCCATCCCCGCCATCGAGCACATCCGTCCCGCCGGCTCCGCCCAGGGTATCGTTGCCGCCATAGCCGAACAGCCAGTTGGCGGAGCCGTCCCCGGACAGGGTATCGCCGCCGACGGCCGACCCATAGACATTCTCGAAGCTGGCATCGACCGTGTCGCCGGCGACCGTGCCGGTGCCGGCCAGCGCGATCGCGGCCAGGTCGACCATCACGCCAGCGGCGAGGTCGATGAGGTTCAGTGTATCGATGCCGGCGCCGCCGCTCAGCGTGTCGGCCCCGGCACCACCCTGGATGACATCGTCGCCGCCGCTGCCACTCAGTGTGTCGGCCCCGGCACCGCCCTGGAGGACATCGTCGCCGCTGCCGCCGTTCAGGCTGTCGGCGCCGGCGAGCCCGACCAGGAGGTCGTTGCCGGCGAACCCGAACAGCCCGTTGTCGCCAGCCGAGCCGGTGAGGATGTCGTTGAAGCCGTTGCTGCCCTCGATGCTCTCGACATCCGTGCCGACCACGTCGCCCTGGGCCTCGCCGCCGAGCCCGACCCCGCCGATCGTCACGATCACGGCGGCCGAGCTGAAAGCATAGGTGACGGTGTCGAGGCCTTCACCGCCGTTCAGAATGTCATCCCCGGCGTCACCGAAGAGGTAGTCGTTGCCGTCGCCGCCGTTCAGAATGTCATCCCCGGCGTCACCGAAGAGACGGTCGATGCCGGCGCCGCCGTTCAGCGCGTCGTCCCCGTCGCCGCCACCCAGTTCATCGTTTCCGGCGTCGCCGTTCAGCGTGTCGGCCCCGCCATAGCCTTCCAGGCTGTTGTTGTCAGCCGAGCCGGTGAGGACGTCGTTGTGGCTGGAGCCGTAGAGGTTCTCGATGCTGGTCAGCGTGTCGCCCTGGGCGTCGCCGCCCGAGGCCGAGCCGGCCAGCAGGTTGACCGTCACCGCCTGCGTCGAGCCCTGGTAGTTGGCGAAGTCGGAGCCGCCACCGCCATCCAGCTCGTCGTCGCCCGCGCCGCCCTGAAGCGTGTCGTCGCCCTCGAGGCCGACGAGGGCATTGCTGCCGGCGTCGCCCGTCAGCCTGTCGGCGAAGCCCGACCCGACGACGTTCTCGAAGCTGGTGTAGGTGTCGCCCTGGGCGTCGCCGCCGCTTGCCGTGCCCGCCGCCAGGTCGACCGTCACACCGTCCGGCGACAGGTCGAAGCGCAGGAAATCGATGCCACCGCCGCCGTCCAGCTGGTCGGCCCCGGCGCCGCCGAGGAGGCTATTGCTGCCGGCGTCGCCCGTCAGCCTGTCGGCGAAGCCCGACCCGATGACGTTCTCGATGCTGGTGTAGGTATCGCCCTGGGCATCGCCGCCGCTGCCCGTGCCCGCCGCCAGGTCGACCGTCACGCCGCCCGGCGAGTAGTCGAAGCGCAGGAGATCGTCGCCGCCGCCGCCGTTGAGCTGGTCGGCGCCGGCCCCCTCCCCCACCAGGGTGTCGTCGCCCTGCCCGCCGGTGAGCACGTCGTTCCCGGCCGACACGGATCGCAGGTAGACCGCGCTGGCGGCGCCGAGCGCGCTGGCGTCCAGGGTGACGGTGGCGTCCGAGAGGGACTCACCTTGGACGTAGAGGTATCCGCCGGAGGCGTTGCTGTCGTAGAAATCCTGGCCGATCGCCAGGGTGATCAGCCCGTCGATCTCGGCCAAGATCCTCGAGAAGCCGCTGATGCCGTTATAGCCGGCGAGGTTCAGGACCATGTCCCCGGCGAAGACGAATTGGAGCTGCTGCCCCCCCGGCACGCCCGCCACGATGTCCTCCGTGTCGAAGAAGTCGAGGTTGTCGACAAAGGCTGCAACGCCGTCGCCGAAGACCGTGCCCGTCTCCTGGCCGTCGACACTAAACAGATAGCTGGTCATGACGTGACTCCCGGCATGTGAATTGACCCGCCGCCCGAGGAGGACGGGCAGGCCCGAAAGGCCGCTACAGCACGAAGTCGGCTGCGGTCAGCGGGTGGTCGGAGACGACGTTGATGGCGAAATCCGGCGCCTTGTCGCCGTTGACGTCGGCCATGAGGCACGACCGTTCCGCGCTAATATTTCCAAAGTCGACCGTCGGATGACAGCCGGTTCCCAGCCGTTACTACGTCGATGATCAACTATCCAACCATTGTCGCCAGCGCGGCCTTCTGACGAGTGGCCTGCCTGCGCCTGAACCCGCAAGCCTTGGATTTCGAAAATTTCGAGGATATTGGTCCCAGAAAACCGGATCTGAGTGTATAGAATTCTTTGTCTTTTCCTGGAAAACTTGTCCTGGAAAATCGCTGCCGCCGTGGAGGCAGGGCAACGAAGGAGGGGGTGTGGCGCGGGATATCGATCGGAAGCTGCGAGTGACGGCTGCTCTCGTCGGCGCCGTGACGCTCAAGGATCTCGCGGCAGCGTTCCGTCGCGTCAACCCGGCGACGTCGTTCGATATCGATCGCGCTCACAAATGGATCCAGGGGCGTGCCCGCCCCCGCGAATCCCGGCTTTACGAGGACTGGGCGAAAGTCGTGGATCTCGATCGCCCCGGAGCCTGGATCGCCGATTGCGAGCTCGACGACTTCATCGAGGTCATCTGCGCCCGGCACAGTTGCGACCGCGACATGCTGGAACGGCGGCTCGAATCGTCGCGGCCTTCGACGTCAAAGCAGCGGCAGGAGCGGAACCTGTCATTCGCAGGGACCTACGCCTGCTACTCGCATGCCTGGTCGCCCTATTTTCGCGGCCAGCTCATCCGGGGAGAATTTTCAATCGCGCAACAGCAGGGCTCGCAGGGGCTTCTCGCGCGCTATTCGGAGCGCCTGCCGACCAACCGATTGCATCTTGAAGGCCCGCTGGAGGTGACAGGACGGGCCATGCACCTCAACCTGCGCGAAATTGACGGCAATGCGCACATGCTGTTCTGCCTGTTCTCACCGACGCCGCCGGCGAGCGTGCTGGCCGGCTTCATGTGCGGCGCGACGATCATCGATCCCGACGCACAGCCATCGGTGACCCGAATGGTGATGGTCCGGCTTCCAGCACCGAGCATGCGGCTGCGCTCCGCCGATGCATATCTGCCACCTCGGACTTCGGTTGCCGGTGACCTGGCGTCACTGGGACTGCGGATTCCAGATCTGGCCGCGGTCGACCACGGCGTCGGCCGGTTTCTGGCGGGCAACCAGGGAGGCGGGCTCGACCAGGTCGACCCACCGTCCTACAGAGCGTTGGTCGACCTGTTCAATCCGATCTGGCTCGCCGGCGCGACGGCGATGCCGGAGCGTGTCAGAGAGGCTTAGGCTTCGCCCGAGAATTAATGCTCCAGAGAAGAAGATGTTATTTTTTTATTGTCATTGCCGGGCTTGACCCGGCAATCCAGAAGATGTCGACATTCTCTGGATGCCCGGGTCAAGCCCGGGCATGACAGTTGGGTGGGAGTCCGATCATCAATCGGCTCACTTATTCTCGGACGGGCTCTTAGTTGCCCTGCTTGACCCTGCCGAACGCCAACACTGGTGGAGGACGTTCGGGCGACGGGCCGCCTCAGCGCGTCAGCGGCTTGTACTTGATGCGGTGCGGCTGGTCCGCCTCGGTGCCCAGGCGGCGGTGGCGGTCCTTCTCGTAATCCTCGTAATTGCCCTCGAACCACACCACTTCGCTGTCGCCCTCGAAGGCCAGCATGTGGGTGGCCAGGCGGTCGAGGAAGAAGCGGTCGTGGCTGATCACGATGGCGCAGCCGGGGAAGGTCAGCAGCGATTCCTCCAGCGCCCGCAGCGTCTCGACGTCGAGGTCGTTGGTCGGCTCGTCGAGCAGCAGGACGTTGGCGCCGGATTTCAGCATCTTTGCCAGGTGGACGCGGTTGCGCTCGCCGCCCGACAGCTGGCCGACCTTCTTCTGCTGGTCGCCGCCCTTGAAGTTGAAGGCGCCGACATAGGCCCGGCTGGGCATCTTGCGCTTGCCGAGGTCGATCTCGTCGAGCCCGCCGGAGATCTCCTCCCACACCGTCTTGTTCGGGGAGAGATCGTCGCGGCTCTGGTCGACATAGCCGAGCTTGACCGTCTCGCCGACCTTCAGCGCGCCGCCATCCGGCGAATCCTGGCCGGTGATCATCCGGAACAGGGTCGACTTGCCGGCGCCGTTCGGCCCGATCACGCCGACGATGCCGCCGCGCGGCAGGCGGAAGCTGAGATTGTCGATCAGCAGCCGGTCGCCGAAGCCCTTGGACAGGCCCTGGGCGTCGATCACGTTGTCGCCGAGGCGCTCCGGAGTCGGGATCAGGATCTGGGCCTGGCCCGGAGCCTGGTCGCGGCTCTGCGCCATCAACTCCTCATAGGCGTGGATGCGCGCCTTCTGCTTGGCCTGGCGGCCGCGGGCGCCCTGCCGGATCCACTCCAGCTCGCTGGCGAGCGTCTTCTGCCGGCCCGACTCCTCCTTGGACTCCAGGGCCAGGCGCTTTTCCTTGGCCTCGAGATAGGCCGAGTAGTTGCCCTCGTAGGGGATGCCGCGGCCGCGGTCGAGCTCGAGGATCCAGCCGGTGACGTTGTCGAGGAAGTAGCGGTCATGGGTGACCATGACCACGGTGCCCTTGTAGTCCTCGAGATGATGCTCCAGCCAGGCCACGGATTCGGCGTCGAGATGGTTGGTGGGCTCATCGAGAAGCAAGAGGTCCGGCTTGGCCAGCAGCAGCTTGGCCAGCGCCACGCGGCGGCGCTCGCCGCCGGACAGGTTGGTCACCTCGCTGTCGCCGGGCGGGCAGCGCAGCGCGTCCATGGCGATCTCGACGGTGCGGTCGAGGTCCCAGGCATCGGCGGCGTCGATCTTCTCCTGCAGCTCGGACTGCTCGGCGATCAGCGCGTCGAAATCGGCATCGGGCTCGCCCATCGCCTCGCTGACGGCGTTGAAGCGGTCGACCAGCGCCTTGATCGGGGCCAGGCCCTCCATGACGTTCTCGGCGACGGTCTTGGTCGGATCGAGCTGCGGCTCCTGCGACAGGTGGCCGACGGTGGCGCCCTGGGCGACCCAGGCCTCGCCGGTGAACTCCTTGTCCATGCCGGCCATGATCCGCATCAGGGTCGACTTGCCGGAGCCGTTCGGGCCGAGCACGCCGATCTTCACCCCCGGCAGGAAGGACAGCCAGATCTTCTCCAGCACGACCTTGCCGCCCGGATAGGCCTTGGTCATGTCCTTCATCACGAAGACGTACTGGTAGGAGGCCATCGGAAGCCGCTCCGCGTATACCGGTCTGGGGAGGCCCGCGTTTTAGCCCATGGGAGCGCCGAAGGCCAGGGCTGCTTCGGCCGCAGGCCGAACGCCGCGATCGCCTGCTATGGTGCGCGCATGACTCGCACCCGCAAGACACCCGAGGCCGATGCGATCGTGGTCGGCGGCGGCCCGGCCGGGCTGCTGGCCGCGCTGCTGCTGGCCCAGGGCGGCGTCGCCACCGTGCTGGTCGCCCCGCCGGCGCCGGACGACCACCGCACCACCGGCCTTCTGGCCGGGTCGGTCGCGATCCTGGAGCGGGCCGGGATCTGGCCGGCCTTGCTGTCGGTGGCGGCGCCGATGCGGGCGATCCGGCTGATCGACGACGGCGGCCGCCGGATCAGCGGGCCGGAGGTGGTGTTCCGCGCCGCCGAGATCGGCCGGGAGACCTTCGGCCACAACATCGCCAACCGCGACCTGGTCGCCGCCCTGGCCAAGGCCGTCGCCACCATGCCGGGTCTGCGCCGGGTCACCGACACGGCGGCGGAGATCCGCATCGGGGTCGGCGGCGTGACGGTGCGGACCAGCGGCGGCGAGACGCTGCGCGCCCGGCTGGTTGTCGGCGCCGATGGCCGCAACTCCGCGGTGCGCGCGGCGGCCGGCATCGGGGTGCGGCGCTGGGGCTACGACCAGGCGGCGCTGGTGACCACGCTGCGCCATGCCCGCGGCCATGACGACATCTCGACCGAGATCCACACCGAAGCCGGCCCGTTCACTTTGGTGCCGCTGGGCGACCGGCGGTCGAGCTTGGTCTGGGTGACGCGGCCGGCCGAGGCCGCGGCGCTGGCGGCGCTCGACGACGACGCTCTGGCCCGGGCGATCGGGCGGCGGGCCGAGCCGATCCTGGGCGCGGTGACGCTGGACGGGCCGCGCCAGGACTTCGCGCTGTCCGGCCTGGCCGCCCGGCGCCTGGCGGTGCCGCGGGTCGCGCTGGTCGGCGAGGCGGCCCATGCCCTGCCGCCGATCGGGGCCCAGGGCCTCAATCTCGGCTTCCGCGACGCCGCGGCCATCGCCGAGGTCGCGGCTGGGGCCATTCGCGCCGGCATCGATCCGGGCGCCGTGATGGCGCGCTACGAGGCCAGGCGGCGCGGCGACGTCGCCAGCCGCAGTGCTGGGGTCGACCTGCTGAACCGGTCGCTGCTGACCGATGCGGCCCCTGCCCTCGCTTTGCGCGCTTTGGCGCTGCAGGCGGTGAAGCGGGTGGCGCCGCTGCGCCGGCTCTTGATGCGGGAGGGCATCGCCCCGGGCGGTCTCTAACGTCCTGTGGCGGCCGGCGGCGGGCACTGCTACCGTTCGGTGACGGGCCTGGCCCGTCCTGTCTCACAACCGACGACGCCCGATGCCCGCCAAGACGAACCCCCTCGGCCTCAACCCGCTGCAGCTGAAGACCCTGACCGTGCTGCAGCAGATGGCCCAGACGCCCCGCTTCGCCACGCAGCAGGAGGACGGCACCGTGCTGGTCTCCAGCTTCCCGCCGCCGCATGGCGACCACTATCATGTCGGCGACGCGGTGGTGATGGGCCGGGACATGACCGGGCTGCACAACATCGCGGTGTTCGCGGCGCTGGAGCGCAAGGGACTGATCCGCTCCGGCTTCCCCGGCGCCGCCATCGTCACCGCCGACGGCCTGGCCTACGACACCGGCCTGGCGGATTCGATCCTGCACCGCGCCGACCACTGACCGGCCGGTCCCTGATGGCGCCCCGCTTCACCATCCTGACGCCCGACGCGCAATATGCCGACGACGCCGTGATCGAACGGCAGGTCGGCGGCGCCGATGTCGAGTTCGTGATCCGGCGCGAGCGCGACCGGAAGAAGATCCCGGACGAGGTCTACGCGACCTGCGACGCGCTCCTGACCTGGCACGAGCTCAGGGTCGACCAGTCGGTGATCGACAAGATGCCGCGCTGCCGCATCATCGTGCGGGCCGGGGTCGGCTTCGACCATATCGACCTGGCGGCCGCCGGCGCCGCCGGCATTCCGGTGGCCAACACGCCGGATTACGGCACCAGCGAGGTGGCCGACCACGCCATCGGGCTGATGCTGGCGCTGCTGCGCGGCATCCCGGCCTATGACCGGGCGCTGCAGGCCGACCCGGCCGGCAACTACACGCTGGAGGCCGGGCGCCTGGCCCGGCGGATCCGCGGCACCCGCATCGGCATCGTCGGGCTGGGCCGGATCGGCACCGCCACGGCGATGCGGGCCAAGGCCTTCGGGCTGGAGGTCCTGGCCTACGACCCCTACATCCCGCGCGGGATGGAGATCGCGCTGGGCGTCACCCGGGTCGAGACCCTGTCGGACCTGCTCTCGGCCAGCGACATCGTCTCGATCCACGCGCCGCTGACGCCGGAGACCCACCGGCTGTTCGGCGACGCCGCCTTCTCGGTGATGCAGCCGCATGCGGTGCTGATCAACACCGCCCGCGGCGCCATCGTCGACCTCGAGGCGCTGCACGGCGCACTGCAGGCGGGGCGGATCGCCGGCGCCGCGCTGGACGTGCTGCCGGAGGAGCCGCCGCCCGAGCCGCTGCCGCCGCTGCTGGCCGCCTATCGCGAGCAGCCGGAGTGGCTGCACGGCCGGCTGATCCTGACCCCGCACGCGGCGTGGTCGAGCCCGGAGAGCCAAGCCGATGCCCGCCGCCTGTCGGCCGAGACCACGGTCGCCTATCTGCGCAGCGGCGCCCTGCGCAACTGCGTCAACGAGGCGGTCCTGGACCGCAAGAAGCTGCGCCGGTGAGTCCGATGGCCCAGGACCGACTCTACGACGACCCGGAGCTGGCCAGCGTCAACGACATCGAGAACGCCTGGTCCTCCGACCAGGACACTTGCCGGTCGCTGGCGGAAGGCTGCGCCTCGGTGCTCGACCTCGGCTGCGGCACCGGCTGGCTGGCGGCGGATCTGGCGGGCGGGCGCACGGTGTTCGGAGTCGACCCGGCGGACGCAATGCTCGACATCGCCCGCGCCCGGCCGGGCGGCGACCGGGTGAGCTGGGTCCGGGGCGACGGCCGCAGCGTCCGGCTGGGCCGGCGCTTCGACCTCATCGTCATGACAGGCCATGCCTTCCAGGTGTTCCTGACGGCGGAGGACCAACTGGCGGCGCTGCAAACCATCGCGGCGCATCTGGCGCCGGACGGTCGGTTCATCTTCGACAGCCGCAATCCGGCGCAGGAGGAATGGCGGGAGTGGACGCCGGCGGAGTCGGCCCGGCGGCTCGAGCATCCCCGCTTCGGCCCGGTCGACGCCTGGAACGATGGCGAGCACGACCCGGCCACCGGCATCGTCACCTACGGCACCTGCTACCGGATCGCCGCCGATGGCCGGGTCCTGTCCTCGCGCTCCCGCATCGCCTTCCCGCCGCGCGAGCAACTCGAGCGGCTGATCGGCGAGGCCGGCCTGGCGGTCGAGTCCTGGCTGGGCGACTGGACCGGCGCCCCCTGGACGCCGTCGTCACGCGATTTCATCCCGCTGGGCCGGCTGGCCTGAGAGCGGACATGCGAAAAGCCGGCCTCCCTTGCGGGGGCCGGCTCGCACACCAGCATCGGCAGGCGCCCCGCAGGGCGCCGCGCGATCAGGACTTCTTCAGGCCGAAAGCCTCGAAGCGCCGGTTGAACTTGGCGACCTGGCCGCCACGGTCCACGAGCTTCTGCACGCCGGTCCAGGCCGGGTGCGACTTCGGATCAATGTCGAGACGGAGGGTGTCGCCCTCCTTGCCGTAGGTGCTGCGAGTCTTGAACTCGGTCCCGTCGGTCATCACGACGTTGATTTCATGGTACTGGGGATGGATATCGGTCTTCATGGCCGCCGGCTCCGCACAAACGAGGGGGCCGTATACGCGACCCCGCCGCGGATTGCAAGGTCGCGCATGGCTCAGGTCGACTCCTCGAGCACCGTCCCCAGCCTGGCCAGCAGCGCCTCGGCCTCGCCGGGGCCGTAGGGCTCGGCGGTGCCGGCGCCCCAGACCGGTCCCGGCCAGGCGGCGTCGCCCGCCTGCCGCGCCAGGACATGGACATGCAGCTGCGGCACGACGTTGCCGAGCGCGCCGATGTTGATCTTCAGCGCCGGGAACACCGCGGCCAGGGCGCAGGCGGCCAGCATGGTCTCCTGGTGCAGCACCGCCTGGTCCTCCGGCGCCAGGGTATGCCACTCCACCGCCTGGGCCCGGCGCGGCACCAGCAGCAGCCAGGGGAAGCGGCGGTCGTTCATCAGCCGCACCTGCGACAGCGACCAGTCGCGCCACGGCAGGGTCGAGGCCGCGATCCGCGGGTCGAGGACGAAGCCCGAGTCCTTCGCGCTCATGACGGCAGCCCCCCCGTCGGCAAACCGGCCCGGCGCCGCAGCTCCGGGTCGCGGATGCTCAGCTCCTCGCCGAGCAGGTCCTGCGCCTCGGGCCCGCACAGCCAGGCGATGACGCGGGCCGGATGCTCCGGCGGGGCATGCGCCTCGCGCGGCATCTGGCTGACCGGGTTGATGCCGGAGGCGCGGATCTCGCCCTGCATCTCGGTGTCGACCGTGCCCGGGCGGAAGCCGAAGGCACGGATGCCCTGCCCGCCATATTCCAGGTGCAGCGACCGGGTCAGCATCGCCAGCCCGGCCTTGCCGGCGCAATACGCGCTCCAGCCCTCATAGACGTTCTCGGCGGCGCCGGAGCTGACATTGACCACCGTGCCGCCGCCGGCCTCGACCATGCCGGGCAGCACCGCCCGCAGCACGGCATAGGCGCCCAGCAGGTTGACCGTGACGTTGCGGGCCCAGTCGGCGGGATCGCAGTCGAGCAGGCGGCCGATCGGCCCGACCATTCCGGCGTTGTTGACCAGGATGGTCGGCGCGCCCAGCGCCTCGGTCGCCCCCTGCACCAGCAGATCGGCCCAGCCGACATCGCCGATGTCGCCGGGGATGGCGACGGCCTGGCCGCCGGCGTCGGTCAGCTCCCGCGCGATCTCCTCGATCGCCTCGGCCGAGCGCGCGGTCAGCGCCACCGCCGCGCCCCTGGCCGCCAGCACCCGCGCCGCCGCGGCGCCGATGCCGCGGCTGGCCCCGGTGACCAGGGCCACCTCGCCGTCCAGGCGGGGCCCATCGAGGCGGGCGTCAGGTTCGGTCATGGTCATGCCCCTTTTTCGTCTCGCACAGTCTATCCCAGGCGCTCAGCCGCGCCACGCCTGGCCCTCGCGCACCCTGACGGCCAGCACCCGCCGGACCCGGTCCGCCACCGTGGTGTCGCCCTCGATGCGCAGCACCGGGCAGGGCAGCCGGGACAGCCAGGCCTCGTGCGCCTGGCGATTGCGGCTGACCTGGGTGCCGGTGTCGTAGGCCTCGGCCCAGTCGAGAAAGGCCTGGTAGGCCACGTGCATCGGCCCGCCCGGGGCCAGCGCCGCGGCGCCGTAGCGCTCGACCTCGCGGGCCCGCAGCCGTTCCAGCCGCAGCCCCGGCGGGACAATGAGGAAGACCACCAGGTCGAATCGCGGGATCAGCGGGTCGCCCCAGCCGATCAGCGAGCCGGTCAGCAGCCAGCGATCCGCCCGGCTGAACGCGTCGTCGAGCAGCGTGAGGCGGTCGGGAACCGGCCGCTTCTCCTGGAACGGCGGGTCGGTCGGCAGCCAATAGACATCGTCGGTGTCCAGGTGCGGCGCGCCGGTCTCGGCCGCCAGCGCCCGGCCGAGCGTCGTGGTGCCGGAGCCGGATGCGCCGGTGATGTGGATGCGCCTGGGCCTCATGGTCATCCTGTAGCCGCGTCTGCGACTTGCACATAGCGCAGCGGCATGATGTTGTCGCCCCGCCATTCCCTGCGCCTCCCTGCCCCGGACCTGCGATGCTGGTGATCTTCGACTGCGACGGCGTGCTGATCGATTCGGAAGTGATCTTCTGCGCCATCGATTCCGAGGCGCTGGCCCGGCTGGGCCACACCGTGGCGCCGAGCGAGATCGCCCGGCGCTTCTGCGGCACGCCGCATCACGTGGCCTGGAGCACGCTGGCGGCGGAGCTGGGCTTCGCGGTCGAGGACAGCATCATCGAGGAGATCAGGGCGGAGAGCGCCCGGCGCTTCGTCACCGATCTGCGCGCCATCGCCGGCGCCGCCGAGGCGATCGCGGCCGCCGCGGCACTCGGCCACCCGCCCTGCGTCGCCTCCTCCACCGGCCTGCCCAATCTGCGCCGCAACCTGGAGACGGCCGGGCTGCTGCCGCTGGTCGACCCTTATGTGTTCTCGGCCAGCCAGGTGAAGCGCGGCAAGCCGGCCCCGGACGTCTTCCTCTACGCCGCCTCGCAGATGGGCGCCGACCCGGCGGACTGCCTGGTGATCGAGGATTCGGTCCATGGCGTCACCGCCGCCCGCCGGGCCGGGATGAAGGTGGTCGGCTTCACCGGCGGCGGCCATGCCGATGCCGAGTTGGCGCAGCGGCTGAAGGCCGCCGGCGCCGGCCGCAGCTTCGCGACCATGGCGGAGATCGCGGCCTGGCTGGCGGCGGGGACGCCGCCGCCGACCTACAGCCTGGGCGACGTGCTCAGACCAGCGCCCGGAGCTGGCGCGCCAGGTCCGCGACGCCCGGCGCCGCGGCGGTGACCGGGCCGCTCTGCGCCCCGCTCGCGATGAAATCGTCGGTCACGCCGCCCGCCTCCTGCACCAGCACCAGCCCGGCCATCACGTCCCAGGCATTGGTGTGGGCGGCGGCGTAGCCGTCGAAGCGGCCGTCGGCGACATAGGCCAGCGACATGGCGGAGGAGCCGAGCCGCCGGTACTCCCCGCCATGGGTCAGGATGTGGCCGATCTGCTCGACATGCTCCGGCACCTTGCGGCCCGGCGAGTAGCCGACGCCGATCACCGCCGACTCCGGCCGCGCCGCGGCGTTGACCGCGATCGGCGTGCCGTTGCGGGTGGCGCCCTGCCCCGCCGCGGCGCTGTACAGTTCGTCCCGCACCGGCTCGTAGATCACGCCGAGCGCCGGCTTGCCGTCGATGGTGGCGCCGATCGAGACGCACCAGACCGGCCGGTCGCGCAGGAAGTTCGCGGTGCCGTCGATCGGGTCCAGCCCCCAGACGATGCGGGCGCCCTGCCGGTCCAGCCCGAACTCCTCGCCCAGCACGGCGTGGTCGGGGAAGATCTCCTTGAGCCGGCCGCGGATCAGGGTCTCGACCGCCTTGTCGACCACGGTGACGAAGTCCTGCGGCCCCTTGGCCTCGATCTCCAGCGCCTTGTGCTCAGCCAGATGGGCCAGGGCCAGCCGGCCGCCGGCCCGGGCCAGCGCCTCGGCCACGATCCGCATCAGGGCGAGGGTCTGCTGATCGCTCACCGGAAACTCCTGTCCGCTCGGGAAAGCCGGGATCATCCGGGACCCGGCCCCCTCCGGCAACCGCGGAATGCAGGACCCTGCCAGGAACGGCCGGTCAGGCATCCTGCTCGAACAGCTCCGGCCGGCGCTCGGCGATCGGGCCGAGCGACGACAGGATCTCGCGCAAATGCCGGCGCATCGCCGCCTCGGCCGCATCCGGATCGTGCGCCCGCAGCCCGGCGACGATCTCCTCATGCTGGGCGATCAGCATCTCGAGCGGCGAGACGTCGGGCAGGCTGAGATAGCGCACCCGGTCCATCTGCGCCTTCATGTTCTCGATCGTGCTCCAGGCCGGCAGGCAGTCGATCGCCTCGATGATCAGGCGGTGGAAGCCCTCGTCAAGCGCCAGGAAGCCGGCATGGTCGTGCCGCCGGGCCGCGTCGTGCTGCGCCTCCAGGTTGCGGTCCAGCCGCTGCAGGCCCGCCGCGTCGATGCTCTCGGCCGCAAGCCGCACCACCGCCGCCTCCACCGCCTCGCGGATGAAGCGGCCCTGCTCGACCTGGCGGCGCGAGATCTTGCGCACCCGGGTGCCGCGCTGCGGCAGCACCTGCAGCAGCCCGGCCTCGACCAGCTTGATGAAGGCCTCGCGCACCGGCTGGCGCGACACGCCGAACATCTCCGACCCGTCCTTCTCGGACAGCGCGATGCCGGGCGGCAGCAGGCCGGTGATGATCGCCTGGCGCAGCCCCTCATAGACCTGCCGGCCGATCGGCCCGTCGCCGCCCAGGGGGATGCCGTCCGGCAATGTCCTGGGCTGGTCGGCCCTCCGTCGTCCGGCCATGCGTCCTCCCGTTCCGCCCCGTTGCGGCCCCCAGCATACAGGGGATCGCCCGGCTGGGTAGCTCACCGCCCTCTGTTCTCGCCATACTTGTATGGTGATTAAAGATAGGCTATGGATCAGCCGCTGCCCGCCGCCCCGAAGCGGCGCTGGAGAAGCCGGAACCGGGAGAGAACGCGCCATGAAGATCGTCCGCGCCGATGTCATCGTCACCTGCCCCGGGCGCAACTTCGTCACGCTGAAGCTGGTCACCGACGAGGGCGTGCACGGCGTCGGCGACGCCACGCTGAACGGGCGCGAGCTGGCGGTGGCCAGCTATCTCCGCGACCATGTCTGCCCGCTGCTGGTGGGGCGCGACCCGCACCGCATCGAGGACATCTGGCAGTACCTGTACAAGGGCGCCTATTGGCGCCGCGGCCCGGTGACGATGAGCGCGATCGCCGCCGTCGACATGGCGCTGTGGGACATCAAGGCCAAGGTCGCCGGGCTGCCGCTGTACCAGCTGCTGGGCGGCGCCTCGCGCGACGGCGTGATGGTCTACAGCCACGCCACCGGCCGCGACATCCCGGAGACGCTGGACCGCTACGCCGCCTATCAGGAGAAGGGCTACAAGGCGATCCGCGTGCAGTGCGGCGTGCCCGGCATGGACTCGGTCTACGGCGTCAGCAAGGGCGGCGATTCCTATGAGCCAGCGACCAAGGGCTGGCCCGAGGAGCAGGGCTGGTCGACCGAGAAGTACCTGAACTACGTACCCAAGCTGTTCGAGGCGGTGCGCGCGAAGTACGGCTTCGACGGCCATCTGCTGCACGACGTGCACCACCGGCTGACGCCGATCGAGGCGGCGCGGCTGGGCAAGGCGGTCGAGCCCTATGCCCTGTTCTGGCTGGAGGACCCGGTCGCGGCCGAGAACCAGGAGGCCTATCGCCTGATCCGGCAGCACACCACCACCCCGATCGCGGTCGGCGAGGTGTTCAACAGCATCTGGGACTGCAAGCTGCTGATCGAGGAGCAGCTGATCGACTACATCCGGGCGACGCTGACCCATGCCGGCGGCATCACCCATCTGCGCCGGATCGCAGATTTCGCCGCCCTGCACCATGTCCGCACCGGCTGCCACGGCCCGTCCGACCTGTCGCCGGTGTGCATGGGCGCGGCCCTGCATTTCGACCTGTGGGTGCCGAATTTCGGCGTCCAGGAATACATGGGCTATCCCGAGCCGGCGCTGGAGGTGTTCCCCCACGCCTGGTCCTTCGCCGACGGGTACATGCATCCCGGCGAGGCGCCCGGCCATGGCGTCGACATCGACGAGAAGCTGGCCGCCCGCTTCCCCTACGACCCCGCCTACCTGCCGGTGGCGCGGCTCGAGGACGGCACCCTGACCAGCTGGTAGCCCACAACCGATCGAAGAGGCCGCGGGACGGCCCGACGGGAGGACGACATGGAAGAGCAGAAGGCCACGGCGGCGACATCGCCTGCGATGATGCGGCGGATCGCGATCGCGTCCTGCATCGGCACCACGGTCGAGTGGTACGATTTCTTCATCTACGCCACCGCCTCGGCGCTGGTGTTCAACAAGCTGTTCTTCCCCGACCTCGACCCGTTGATCGGGTCGCTGACGGCGCTCGGCACCTACGCCGCCGGCTTCTTCGCCCGGCCGGTCGGCGGCCTGCTGTTCGGCTATATCGGCGATCGTTACGGCCGCAAGCAGGCGCTGGTCATCACCCTGCTGATCGTCGGCATCGCCACCTTCGTCATCGGCCTGATGCCGACCTACAACGAGATCGGCATCTGGGCGCCGCTGACCCTGCTGTTCATCCGCCTGCTGCACGGCTTCGGCATCGGCGGCGAGCAGGGCAACGCCATCCTGATCATGTGCGAGCACGCGCCGTCACGGCGCCGCGGCTTCTTTGGCTCCTGGGTGCAGATCGGCGCCCCGGCCGGCTTCGTGCTGCCGCTCGGCATCTTCGCGGTGCTGACCTCCACCCTGTCGGAGGAGGCGTTCCTGAGCTGGGGCTGGCGCATCCCGTTCCTGCTCAGCATCCTGCTGGTCGGCATCGGCCTCTACATCCGCCTGCAGCTGACCGAATCGCCGCTGTTCCTGGAGATGCGGAAACGCCGGGCGGAGGATGCGCATCCGCTGGTCGAGGTGGTGCGCAGCCACCGCCGGTCGTTGGTGCTGGGCTGCGGCAGCAAGCTGGCCGAGAGCATCGCCTTCACCAGCTTCGCCGTGCTGATCGCCGCCTACGCCACCAGCCGCGGCATCGACCGGCCGACCATGACCACGGCGATGCTGGTCGCCATCCTGCTGGAGCTGGTCACGTTGCCGCTGTTCGGCGCGCTGTCGGACCGGATCGGCCGCAAGCCGGTGTACCTGTTCGGCGCCGCCTGCGTGCTGATCGCGACGGTCCCGGTCTTCGGCTTGGTCTATGCCCGGATGGACGGGGTGATCTGGATCGGCCTGGCCGCGGCGCTCGCCCTGGGCCACAGCGCCATGTACGGGCCGCAGGCGGCGTTCTATTCCGAGCTGTTCCCGACCAAGGTGCGGGCCAGCGGCGTGTCCTTCGTGCAGCAGATCGGCGCCCTGATCGGGTCGGCCGGCACGCTGGCCGCCGGCTGGCTGCTGGAGGTCGGCGACGGCACGCCGTGGTATCTGTGCGCCTATATCGCGCTGGGCTGCGTCATCACCCTGCTCTGCGCCCGGGCGCTGCCGGAGACGGCGCCGCGCCTGTCGCGCCGCGCCGACCTGATCGGCGCGCCCGCCGCCGCCCATTCCTGACCCAGGAGATCGCCATGTTCGCCGCCGTGCTGCACCAAGCGAAGGATCTGCGGATCGAGGACCGCGAGCCGCCGACACTCGCCCCCGGCGAGGTCAAGGTGCGGTTCCGCGCCGGCGGCATCTGCGGCTCCGACCTGGCCTACTACTCCAAGGGCAAGACCGGCGACTTCCACCTGCGCGAGCCGCTGATCCTGGGCCATGAGATGGCCGGCGAGGTGGCGGAGGTCGCGCCCGACGTCGAGGGCCTCGCCATCGGCCAGCCGGTCGCGGTCAATCCCAGCCGGGCCTGCGGCCGCTGCGAGTACTGCATGGCGGGGCTGGAGAACCAGTGCCTGAACATGCGCTTCCTGGGCAGCGCCTCGATCTTCCCGCATATGCAGGGCGCCTTCCGCGAATACATCGCCGTGCCGGCGCGGCAATGCGTGCCGGTGCCGGAGCATGTCAGCTTCGCCGAGGCCTCGATGGCAGAGCCGCTGGCCGTGTCGCTGCACGCCGTCCGCCGCGCCGGGCCGCTGCTGGGCGAGGAGGTGCTGATCGTCGGCTGCGGCCCGATCGGCGCCCTGGTGCTGCTGGTGGCGCGCCAGGCCGGCGCCCGCCGCATCACCGTGGTCGACCTGGCCGAGAAGGCGCGCGAGATGGCGCTCGGCCTCGGCGCCGACGAGGCGGTCGACGGCCGGGACGAGGACCGGATCGCGGCGTGGAGCCGGAATCGCGGCCGCTTCGGCGTGGTGATCGAGGCGTCCGGCGCCCCGGCCGGGCTGGACACCGCCCTGCGCGCCGCCCGCGCCCGCGGCCGGGTGGTCCAGCTCGGCAACCTGCCCGCCGGCCAGCCGCCGGTCTCGGCGAACCTCGTCATGTCGAAGGAGCTGGAATACCGCGGCTCGTTCCGCTTCGCCGAGGAATACGCGCTGGCGGTCGAGATGATCGCCGGCCGGCGGATCGACCTGACCCCGCTGATGACCCACCGCTTCCCGGTGCGCGACGCCGACCAGGCCTTCCAGGTCGCGCTCGACCGCAACCAGTCCATGAAGGTCCATCTCTTCGACCTGTAGTGAGTAGGTTGGGTTCGCTTTGGCGAACCCAACATCCCGCCGCCGGCCTCCGATCCTGTTGGGTTCGCTGTCGCGAACCCAACCTACGAAGTCGACGAGGCCACCGCCCCGCAAGCGGAAGGAAAACCATGTTCAAAAGCGTTCGCTGGCTGATCGTCGGCCTGCTGTTCATCGCCGGCATGATCAACTATCTCGACCGCTCGGCGCTGTCGATCGCCGCCCCGCTGATCCAGCAGGATCTCGGCCTGGACCACGCCCAGATGGGTGTGATCTTCAGCAGCTTCTTCGCCGGCTACGCCATCTTCAACTTCATCGGCGGCTGGCTGTCGGACCGGATCGGGCCGAAGACGGTGTTCACCGGCGCCATGGGGATGTGGTCGCTGTTCTGCGGCCTCACGGCGGCGGCCACCGGGTTTGTCTCGATGATCGTGCTGCGCGTGCTGTTCGGCGTCGGCGAAGGGCCGCTGAGCTCGACCATGAGCAAGACGGTCAGCAACTGGTTCCCGCGGCGCGAGGCGGCCACGGCGATCGGCATCGTCAATTCCGGCACGCCCCTGGGCGGCGCCGTAGCGGGCCCGATCGTCGGCTACCTGGCCATCGCCTTCGGCTGGCGCCTGGCCTTCGTCATCATCATGCTGCTGGGCTTCGTCTGGCTGGTGTTCTGGGTGCGGCTGTCGACCGACCGCCCGGCCCAGCACCCGCGGATCAGCGACGCCGAGCGCCGGCTGATCGAGGAGGGCCAGGCCGACATCGACGACGCGGCCCGGCTGCCGGCGCAGGGCCTGGGCTTCTATCTGCGCCAGCCGATCGTGCTGGCCACCGCCTTCGCCTTCTTCACCTACAACTACGTGCTGTTCTTCTTCCTGACCTGGTTCCCGAGCTACCTGACCGAGGTGCACAAGCTCAGCATCAAGGATATGAGCCTGGCCACGGTGATCCCCTGGATGCTCGGCTTCCTCGGCCTGGCGCTGGGCGGCTTCGTCTCCGACCGCATCTTCCGGCTGACCGGCCGGGCGCTGCTGTCGCGCAAGCTGGTGCTGATCGGCGGGCTCGGGCTCGCCGCGGTCGGCGTCGCCCTGGCCGGCGACGTGGCCGATGTGAGCAGCGCGGTGGCGCTGATGTCGGTGTCGATCTTCGGCCTGTACCTCACCGGCTCGATCTACTGGGCGGTGATCCAGGACGCGGTGCGCGGCGAGAATGTCGGCGGCGTCGGCGGCTTCATCCATTTCCTGGCCAATCTCGCCGGCATCATCGGGCCGGCGGTGACCGGCTTCATCATCCAGGCCACCGGCGGCGTCTACACCAGCGCCTTCGTGCTGGCCGGCGGCCTGGCCGTGCTCGGCGCCGTGGCCTCGCTGGTCTTCATCCGCGAGCCGCGCGGCCGGGCCGGCGGGGTCGCGGTGCAGGGGGCGAAGTAGGTCCTTACCGCCATCCTTCGACGGAGGCCGAAGCGTCTCAGCAACGTCGGCTGGAGCCGGGCCGCTACAATGGCGGCCACTCCAGCCGAGGGGCCGATCATGCAGCCGCCGAACGATCCCGTCGCCGCCGTCACCCGTCCCGATCCCTATCCTTACTACGCGACGCTGCGGCAGCGGCCTTTCCACCGTGACGAGGCGCTCGGCCTCTGGGTCGCGGCCGGTGCCGAGGCGGCCATGGCAGTGCTGGCCAGCCCCGCCTGCCGGGTCCGGCCGCCGGCCGAGCCGGTGCCGCGACCGCTGCTCGGCGGCGCCGCCGGCGAGCTGTGCGGCCGGCAGGTGCGGATGACCGACGGTGACGCCCAGGCCCGCGCCAAGCGGGCGGTCGCGGCCGCGCTGGACGTCCCGGCCGAGCAGGTGGCGGCGGAGGCGCGGCGCTGGTCGGCCAGCCTGGCGGCCGATCGCACCGGGCTCGACGCCTTCCTCTTCGCCCTGCCGATGCATGTCGTCGGCGCGCTGCTGGGCTTCGACCGGCTGTCCGAGGTCGCCGGCCGGATGCGCGATGTCGTCGCCGCCATCACCCCCGGCGCCACGGCCGAGGCGATCGGGCGCGGCCACGAGGCGGCGGCCGTAATGGTCGGCCTGACCGAGGTGCTGATCGGTTCTCCCGGAAGCGGCCTGGCCCGGCGCCTGCGCGATGCGGCGGAGCGCGAGGACGGTGTCGATGCCGCCGTGGTCACCGCCAACGCCGTCGGCTTCCTGTTCCAGGCCCATGACGCCGGCGCCGGGCTGCTCGGCAACGCCGTCGCCACCCTCGGCGCCCGGCCGGAGCTGCGCCGCGCGGCAGCAGCCGACCGCGCATCCTTGCCCGGGCTGATGCAGGAGGTGCTGCGCTACGACCCGCCGGCCCAGAACACCCGCCGCTTCGTCGCCGAGGACACCATGATCGCCGGCCAGTCGCTGCGTGCGGGCGACGCGATCCTGGTCGTCATCGCCGCGGCCAACCGCGACCCGGCGCTGAACCCCGATCCGGAGCGCTTCGATCCCGCCCGGCCCGACCGGCGCCTGCTGACCTTCGGCCATGGCCGCCACGCCTGCCCGGGTGACACCATCGCCGCCGTGATCGCCGTGGCCGGGCTCGACGCCCTGCTCGACCGGCTCCCCGACTGGCCCGAGCGGCCGGCAGGCTACCGGCCGTCGCCAAACGTCCGGATTCCACGGTTTTCCTAGCCCTGGTCGCCGGATCCTTCCGGAATGTGCCGATCGATGTCTCGGTGCCCCTCGAGAATGTTCACCACCTCGAAGGCACTATCGAGGTAACGGAAGAAGATGACGTAATTTCCGAAGGGAAAGCTGCGGATGTCCGGGCGCAACTCCGGCCTGGCACGTCCAAGGGTTCCTGGCAGCTGCGCGAGATGCCGGCATTGCCGTCGCAGCCGCGCCACGAAATCCTGGGCGAGCACGAGGCTGCCGCTCTGCCGTGCAATGTAGGTCAGGATGTCGAGCAGATCGCGCCGCGCGGCCGGCAGGTATCGCAGGCGCCGCAATCAGTATCCCGCCTTGGCCAGCTCCGCCGCCTTCCCGGCCAGGGCCTCGTCCAACTCAGCCTCGCTGACCTCGCCCCCCTCGGCGATCGAGCGGTCGAGCGTCTCCTGCAGTGCCCGGAGCTTCGCCTCCCGCTCCTCGACCAGGCGCAGCCCTTCGCGCACCACTTCGCTTGCTGAGCCGTAGCGGCCGCCCTTGACCACGGATTCGACGAAGCGTTCCCAGCGGTCGCCGATGGATACGTTCATGAGCCATCTCCCGTAACACAGGAGAGAATAGCAGAAAACGCGCATAAATTGTCATCGCCTACCCGAACGCCTCGACCACCGCGTCGATGAAGCTGCGCAGCTTCGGGGTCGGGCGGCGGTCGGGGGCGAAGAGGATGTGCATCGGCCGCGACGGTGGGTCGTAGCCCGGCAGCACCCGCACCAGCCGGCCGGCGGCGATGTCGTCGCGCAGCAACCCTTCCGGCTGCAGGATGATGCCCAGCCCCTCCAGCGCCGCGCTGCGCAGCGCCTGGCCGTTGTTGACGGAGAACCGGCCGCGGACATGGACCGAATGCATGGCGCCGTCCGGGCCGGTGAACTGCAGCAGGTCGCGCGGCTCCCAATGGGCGAAGCCGAGGCATTCATGGCTCCCCAGATCCTCCGGCCGCGCCGGCGTGCCGCGTTCGGCGAGATAGGCGGGCGCGGCGCAGGCGACCAGGCGATACGGCCGCAGCCGGCGGGCGATCAGGCCGGAATCAGGCAGCGGCGCGACCCGGATCACCGCCTCGTACCCCTCCTCCACCAGGTCGACGATGCGGTCGCTCAGGGTCACCTCGATGCTGACCTCCGGATGGGCCCGCAGGTAGCGCGCCACCATCGGCATCAGCTGATGCGCGCCGAAGGTGACCGGCGCGTTGACCCGCAGCCGGCCGCGCGGCACGGCGCGCAGGTCCTGGGCCAGCGCCTCCGCCGCCTCGGCCTCGGCCAGCACGTTGCGGCAGCTGTCGTAGAAGGCGCGGCCGACTTCGGTCAGGCTCTGCCGCCGCGTGGTGCGGGCCAGCAGCCGGGCGCCGAGCCGGTCCTCCAGGAAACGGATGTGCTTGCCGACCATCGGCGCGGACAGGCCGAGCGCCTCGGCCGCCGCGGCGAAGGAGCCGGCGTCGACGGCCCGGACGAACACCGCCATGCTGGTGAGCCGATCCATGATTGAAAACCATTGGTTCCGACTGTCGCGATAGATCCGCTATTTATCGCATTTCAAGGAACAATCATATCGGAGGGCATCCCGTCCACAGGAGCCCGACATGGCCCGCATCGTCCGCATCCACGAACTCGGCGGCCCCGAGGTCCTTCGCATCGAGGAGGTCGAGGTGCCGCCGCCCGGCCCCGGCGAGATCCGCCTGCGTGTGAAGGCGTTGGGCCTGAACCGCGCCGAATCGATGTTCCGCACCGGCTACTACCCGGAGGCGCCGAACTTCCCGGCCCGGCTGGGCTATGAGGCCGCCGGCGTGGTCGAGGCCCTGGGCCCGGGCGTCGCCGACTTTGCCGTGGGCGATGCGGTCAGCATCGTGCCGCCGCTGTCGATCACCCGCTGGGGCACCTATGGCGAGGTCGCCAATGTCCCCGCCGAGGTGACGGTGAAGCATCCGGCCACCCTGTCCTGGACCGAGGCCGCCGCGGTCTGGATGCAGTACGTCACCGCCTATGGCGCGCTGGTCGAGGTCGCCGGGCTCGGCCGCGGCGATTCGGTGCTGATCAACGCCGCCTCCAGCAGCGTCGGGCTGGCCGCGATCCAGATCGCCAACCGGGTCGGCGCGACGTCGATCGCCGCCACCCGCACCGCCGCCAAGGCCGCGGCGCTGCGCGATGCCGGCGCCGCCCATGTCATCGTCACCGAGGAGGAGGACCTGGCCGCCCGGGCCAAGGCCATCACCGGCGGTGCCGGAATCCGCGCGGTGTTCGATCCGGTCGCCGGACCGGGCGTGAATGCGCTGGCCGAGGCGCTGGGCCAAGGCGGCATCCTGGTCGAATACGGCGCGCTGAGCCCCGAGCCGACGCCCTTTCCGCTGTTCCCGGCCCTGGTCAAGGGGCTGACCGTCCGCGGCTATCAGTACAAGGAGATCGTCGCCGACCCGGCCCGGCTGGACCGTGCCAAGCGCTTCATCGTGGAGGGGCTGGCCGACGGGTCGCTGAAGCCGGTGATCGACCGGGTGTTCCCTTTCGACCAGATCGTCGAGGCGACCCGTTACCTCGAATCCAACCAGCAGATCGGCAAGATCGTGGTCATAACCTGATAGGACCGTGATCGGCTCAATCACGATCCATTAACGCGCAAGGATCTACCGTCCCCGGGATATCGACCGAAACCTTCGATCAATTCGGGGATTGATCATGCGCACTATCGAACAACCTCCGCCTGCCCGGATGACCGCCGAATGGGCCCGTCGCTACCTGCAGCGTCTGGACCAGCCGCTCGATCCCTGGGAGACGGACTACTTCCGCAGCGGCTGCAACTTCCTGGCCCGCGATTCGGCCACCGGAGCGATCGCCTGCTGGAAGTCGATGAACCTGCCGATCGACCGGCGGCGCGAGACCTATACCGGGCCGATGGGCACCACGCCCCTGACCCGGCAGGAGATGGACCGCCTGTACGGCCTGCTGGAGAAGCTGGCCGACGGCGAGGACGCCTCGCACCAGGTGGCGGCGCTGCGGCGCTTCCGCTGACGCCGATAAATCCGGGGGGAGTGATCGCCGGGCGTGGAGCGTCTCCACGCCCGCTTTCATGTCCGCCCGGCGTTGCCTCGGCAGGCTTTGCTTCCTCATACTTCCATCGCCGGCGCAGGTCCGGCGGGCCGTCGAATCCATCGGCGGCCGCAGCGGGAGGAAAAGCCGAATGATCCGACGCAACGCAATCGGCCGGTCCTGGCTGGCCGCCGCCGTGCTGCTGGCAGGCTTGGCAGGGCCCGCCTCGGCGCAGGACTCCTGGATCGGCAGCTGGGGCGCCAGCCCGGCCTTCCCGGTCGGACGGGAGCTGAACAACAGCACCGTCCGCCAGCTGGTGCGGCTCAGCGCCGGCGGCAGCCATGTCCGGGTGCGCTTCACCAACGAGACCGGCACCGAGCCGCTGGTGATCGGCGCCGCCACCATCGCCCGGCCCGGCAACGCCCCCGGCTCGATCGACCCGGCCAGCAGCAAGGCGCTGACCTTCAGCGGCGCGACCTCGATCACCGTGCCGCCCGGCGCGCCGGCGATCTCTGACCCGATCGACCTCGCGGTCTCGCCGCTCGACAGCCTCTCGATCAGCCTGTTCGTGTCGCGCTGGACCGGCCCGTCGGTGGTGCATCCGCTCGGTGTCGAGACCACCTGGATCTCGACCGCCGGCGACAGCACTACGGCCCCGACCCTGCCCGACCCCACCGCAACATCCATGCGCTACCTGCTGTCGCGGGTCGAGGTGGCGGCGGAGGGCGACACGGTGGTGACCCTCGGCGATTCGATCACCGACGGCTACGGCTCCGGCACCGGCGCCAACCGGCGCTGGCCGGACATCCTGGCGGAGCGGCTGGTCAAGGCCGGGGGGTCTGCGGCCAGCGGGCCTGTGGTCGGCGTGGTCAATTCCGGCATCAGCGGCAACCGTATCCTGCATGATCTGCCGGAGCAGATGTTCGGCCCCAGCGCCCTGTCGCGCTTCGACCGCGACGTGCTGTCGGTGCCCGGCGTGCGCTGGGTGGTGATCATGGAGGGCATCAACGACATCGGCCATTCCGGCTCCGCCGGCCTGCCCGAGCAGGCGGTGTCGGCGGACGAGATCATCGGCGGCCTGCGCCAACTCGTCGCCCGTGCCCATGGCGTCGGGCTGAAGGCCTATTGCGCCACGCTGACGCCCTATGAGGGCACCGTCTTCGCCAACTACTACAGCGCCGAGGGCGAGACCAAGCGCCAGGCGGTGAACCAGTGGATCCGCACCGGCAAAGGCTGCGACGCGGTGATCGATTTCGATTCCGTGTTGCGCGACCCGGCCAAGCCATCGACGCTGAAGGCTGAGTTCGACGAAGGCGACCACCTGCACCCGAACGCCGCCGGTTACGAGGCGATGGCGAATTCGGTGGATCTGGGGCTGTTCAAGTAGAGAACGGACATCGGCGCGGAGGCATCCTCCTCCGCGCCAGCCACCGGCGCGCGAGGCTGGTCGTCAAGGCTCAGCGAGCCGGATCGCGGACCGTATGCTGTATCACCACGCCATCCCGGACGACGTTCATCTGATGGGCTGTCCGGCGTTGCCAATACCAGATCGCACCGGTGCAGACCCATCGGTCCGTCGCCAGTGCCGCGATCTCGTACTTGGCTCTGCTACCATCCGACTCGGCTCTGACGGTGGTCATTTCATAGCTGATCTCGACGATGGCGACGCCATCGTCGAGCTTGATGGCATCGAGAGTCGTCTTACGCGTGCTGTCGATATCGACAGGAGCGGTGAATATCTGTCGAAGCATCGCGGCAGCATCGAATACGTGCCCAAAAGTATCCTCGCTCTGATAGTCCGGCGCCATGAGAGCCTGCATTCCGCCGGGATCTCGGGCCACCGAGGCGGCCTTCACCGCCTCGTACCGGGCTTCCAGATCGTGGCGCAGCGCCGTTTCATCCGTCGCGCAGCCGCCCGCTTCCGCCCTGGCGGCACCGTTCACGACCAGCCCGATCAGAACGCCCGCAGCAAGCTGCATGGGACTTCTCATAAAATTGTTTTTCATCGAAGGATGCAACCTATATAAGAATTTGCGTCGTTGCGTAACGATCGTATCAACAAACACATCATGGGGAGAGACCGGAAGCCGCGCCGCCAAGGCCCCGCGCTTTACATCCGCCGGCCATCCTTCCGCGAACCTGCTATACCCTGCCCCATGTCGACCGACCGTCTTCCGACCGAGCTGTGGGTGCAGGCCCATCTGCGGCAGCTGGGGCAGCAGGCCATCCCCACCTATGTCGTCCGCAAGGGCGACCCGCGTGCCGGCCTGCTGATCCTCAAGCTCAACCTGGGCCCGCCGGGCTGTCGGGTGCTGAGCCAGTCGCGCGATCTCGACGGCGCCCTCGCATGGCTGCCGGCAAAGGGCGGCGAGGTCCTGGCAGAGGCCGAGGCCGATGCCTATATTGCCCGTGCAGTCCAGCGCGATCCCGACCTGTGGGTGGTCGAGATCGAGGACCGCGAGGGCCGGCACCCTTTCGAGGGCAAGGTCCTCTGACAGACCGGGCCCCCGCCGCCCTGCCCCGCCCGCTAGCCAATGGATCCCCCGGCCGCATGGACTCGCAATCTTCCGACAACCCGCTGATCGTGCCCTCGCCGCTGCAGGACCAGGCGGTGCCGTTCGACCGCATCGAGGTCGAGCACTACCTGCCGGCGCTGGACCATGCGATCGCCGAGGCCAAGGGGCGGATCGAGGCGATCCTGGCCAGCCCGGCGGCGGCGGATTTCGAGAACACCGTCGTGGCGCTGGAGCAGGCGGGCCAGGAGGTCGATCGCGTCTCTTCGGTGTTCTACAACCAGCTCTCGGCCCGGACCTCGGATGAGCTGCAGGCGCTGGCGGCCGATTTCGGCGCCAAGAGCGCCAACTTTTCCTCCGACGTCTCGCTCGACCCGCGCGTCTTCGCCCGGGTCAAGGCGGTGTGGGACGCGCGGGAGACGCTCGACCTCAAGGGCGAGAAGGCGCGGCTGCTGGACGACACCTATACCGGCTTCGTCCGCAACGGCGCCCTGCTGTCGGACAATGAGAAGGGCGAGCTGCGGTCGATCGACGAGCGGCTGGCCAAGCTGACCCCCGACTTCCAGCACAATGTGCTGAAGGCCACCAACGCCTTCACGCTCTGGATCGAGGACGAGGCCGACCTGGCCGGCCTGCCGGAGGGCGCGGTCAAGGCGGCCAAGCTGGCGGCGGAGGAGCGCGGCCGGGCCGAGGCCTGGGTGTTCACGCTCGACGCGCCCAGCTATGTCCCGTTCATGACCTATGCCGACCGCCGCGAGCTGCGTGAGCAGCTGTGGCGCGCCTTCAACGCCCGCGCCTTCGGCGGCGAGTTCGACAACCAGCCGCTGGTCAAGGAGATCGCGGCTTTGCGCTTCCAGCGGGCGAAGCTGCTGGGCTATCCGACCCATGCCGCCTTCGTGCTGGAGAAGCGGATGGCGGAGACGCCGGCCTCCGTGCACGCCTTCCTCGACCGGCTGCTGGCCGCCTCGAAGCCGGCGGCGGAGCGCGACCTGGCCGACATCCAGGCCCATGCCAAGAGCCTCGGCGGACCGGAGCCGCTGCAGCCCTGGGATGTCGGCTATTATTCCGAGAAGCTGAAGCAGCACCGCTTCGACTTCGACGAGGAAGCGCTGCGCCCCTATTTCCCGCTGAGCCGGGTGATCGACGGCGTGTTCGAGCACTGCCGGCGGCTGTACGGCCTGGTGTTCCGCCCGTCCGACGCCTATCCGGTCTGGCATCCGGACGTGAAGGCCTACGAGGTCTATGATGAGGCCGAGGACCGCTATGTCGGCCTGTTCTATGCCGATTTCTTCCCGCGCTCGTCCAAGCGCAACGGCGCCTGGATGACCACCTATCGCGACCAGGGCCTGTACCGCGACGGCATCAAGCGGCCGCATGTCGCCATCGTCTGCAACTTCACCAAGCCGACGGCGGACCGGCCCTCGCTGCTGTCCTACGACGAGGTGCGGACCTTCTTCCACGAGATGGGCCACGCCCTGCACGGCCTGCTGTCGCGCTGCACCTACCGGTCGCTCGGTGGCACCAACGTGTATTGGGACTTCGTCGAGCTGCCGTCGCAGATCTTCGAGAACTGGGTGCAGGAGAAGGACGGGCTCGACCTGTTCGCCCGGCACTACCGCACCGGCGAGGCGATGCCGGCCGATTTGGTGCAGAAGATCCGCGACAGCGCCCGCTTCATGGCCGGCTGGCAGTCGCTGCGCCAGACCGCCTTCGCCCTGCTCGACATGGCCTGGCACGACGGCGACCCGACCGTGATCGCCTCGGTGCCGGAGTTCGAGCGCAGCGCCATGGCCCGCACCCAGGTGCTGCCGCCGATCCCGGAGGCCAACACCTCCTCCGGCGTCAGCCACATCTTCGGCGGCGGCTATTCCGCCGGCTATTACAGCTACAAATGGGCCGAGGTGCTGGACGCCGACGCCTTCGAGCTGTTCCGCGAGAAGGGCCTGTTCGACCCGGAGACCGCCCGCAGCTTCAAGGAGAACGTGCTGGAGCGCGGCGGCACCGAGCACCCGATGGAGCTGTACAAGCGCTTCCGCGGCCGCGAGCCGGACCCGGATGCGCTGCTGCGGCGGGACGGGCTGATGTAGCGGCCGGGCCCTTCCGTCCGCCCGTTTTTGGCAGGCCGCTCCCCGCGGCCTGCTTTTGCATATATGACTGACTGCATCATGCCTTCGAACATCGACCCGATCGAGCGCCGCCGCACCTTCGCGATCATCGCCCACCCCGACGCCGGCAAGACCACCTTGACCGAGAAGCTGCTGCTGTTCGGCGGGGCCATCCAGATGGCGGGCGCGGTCAAGGCCCGCGGCGACCAGCGCCGGGCCCGGTCGGACTGGATGAAGGTGGAGCGCGAGCGCGGCATCTCGGTCACCGCCTCGGTGATGACCTATGACTACGACAACCACACCTTCAACCTGCTGGACACGCCGGGCCACGAGGATTTCTCGGAGGACACCTACCGCACCCTCACGGCGGTCGACAGCGCGGTGATGGTGATCGACGCGGCCAAGGGCATCGAGGAGCAGACCCGCAAGCTGTTCGAGGTCTGCCGCATGCGCAACGTGCCGATCACGACCTTCATCAACAAGATGGACCGTGAGAGCCGCGACCCGTTCGACCTGCTCGACCAGATCGAGCAGGAATTGCAGCTGCATGTCACCCCGGCGACCTGGCCGATCGGCAGCGGCCGCGGCTTCCTGGGCTGCTACGACCTGTTCCACGACCGGCTGGTGCTGATGGCCAAGGGCTCGAAGGGCGCCCTGCCGGAGCTGGGCGAGACCTGCAGCGGCCTGGACGATCCGAAGCTCGACGCGCTGCTGCCGGCCGATGCCGTGGCGACGCTGCGCGAGCAGGTCGAGATGGCCCGGGCACTGTGCCCGGAATTCGACCTGGAGATGTACCGCGAGGGCCATCTGACCCCGGTGTTCTTCGGTTCGGCGGTGAACAATTTCGGCGTGCGCGAGCTGCTGGACGGCATCGGCGCCCTCGCCCCCTCGCCCCGGCCGCAGCCGACCGCGGGCCGCACGGTGGACCCGACCGAGACCGACGTCTCGGCCTTCGTGTTCAAGATCCAGGCCAACATGGATCCGAAGCACCGCGACCGCATCGCCTTCGTCCGCCTCGCCTCCGGCCATTTCAAGCGCGGCATGAAGCTGAAGCATGTCCGCTCCGGCAAGCTGATGAACATGCACAACCCGGTGCTGTTCCTGGCCCAGGACCGCGAGCTGGCCGAGGAGGCCTGGGCCGGCGACATCGTCGGCATCCCGAACCACGGCAATCTGCGCATCGGCGACGCGCTGACCGAGGGCGAGGATCTGCGCTTCACCGGCATCCCCAGCTTCGCGCCGGAGCTGCTGCAGCGGGTGCGGCCGGACGACCCGATGAAGGCCAAGCATCTCGGCCGGGCGCTGGAGCAGCTGGCCGAGGAGGGCGCGGCCCGGGTGTTCAAGCCGCTGCTCGACGCCAACTGGATCGTCGGCGTGGTCGGCGCGCTGCAGTTCGAGGTGCTGGCCGACCGCATCCGCACCGAATACGGCATCCCGGTGCATTTCGAACCGGCGCCCTACTACACCGCGCGCTGGGTCGAGTCGGACGATGCGATCGCGCTGAAATCGTTCCAGGACGGGCTGCGCAGCGCCATGGCCGAAGACCATGACGGCGCCCCGGTCTTTCTGGCGCGCAATGCCTGGCACCTGGACACGGTGACCAAGGAGAACCCGGCGCTGCGCTTCCTGAAGACCAAGGAGCAGACGGCCTAGGCCTGCCACGGATGGCCGGGTTCGCTTTCACGAACCCGGCTGACGGGTCACCTCTCCAGCGGTATCCGGGTACGCAAAAAGTACAGACCGATCGATAAAATCGATCGATTCCAAAAATTGAATGCGTTGGATTGGTTGAAAGCCGCGGATCATCTTGGTGACAGTTCTGCAACGAGACTGTCATGACGATCGTCGACCCGCTCCGGCCTTCCCTTCCTGCCACGCAGCGTCTGACGGCCCTCGGGTCATTCCCCGGCGCCCGGCTGGTTCCCGGCCTGGTGCTGTGCATCGCGGTGACCCTGGCCGCGCTGGGGCTGGAGCGGATCGAGGCCGGGCTGTTCGGCCATGCTTGGCTGGAGGCGCTGGTGCTGGCGATCCTGGTCGGCGCCCTGGTGCGCACGCTGTGGAGCCCGAGCCAGCGTTGGACGCCGGGCATCGCCTTCGGCGCCAAGACCCTCCTGGAGATCGCCGTCGTCCTGCTCGGCGCCTCGGTCAGCGTCGGCGCGATCGTGGCCGCCGGCCCGCTGCTGCTGGTCGGCATCGCCGCCGTGGTCGTGATCGCCATCGCCGCCAGCTACGGCATGGGCCGCCTGCTCGGCCTGCCCCACCGCATGGCGGTGCTGGTCGCCTGCGGCAACTCGATCTGCGGCAACTCCGCCATCGCCGCCGTGGCCCCAGTGATCGGCGCCGACGGCAAGGAGGTGGCGGCCTCGATCGCCTTCACCGCCGTGCTCGGCGTGCTGGTGGTGCTGGGCCTGCCCTTCCTGCCGGCGCTGATGCATATCAGCGAGGTGCAGTACGGCGTGCTGGCGGGGCTGACCGTCTACGCCGTGCCGCAGGTGCTGGCGGCCACCGCGCCGATCGGGGCGATCGCGCTGCAGCTGGGCACCCTGGTCAAGCTGGTGCGCGTGCTGATGCTCGGGCCGATGATCCTGGTCCTGACCCTGGTCACGCGCCGCCGGACCGACGGTGCCGCCGCCACCGCGAACCGGATGCCGTGGCACAAGCTGGTGCCCTGGTTCATCGACGGCTTCCTGCTGCTGGCCGTGCTGCGCTCCTTCGGGCTGCTGCCGGAGGCGGTGCTGGCCCCGGCGGCCGCGACGGCGACCGGGCTGACCGTGCTGTCCATGGCCGCGCTGGGCCTCAGCACCGACCTCGGCAGCGTCGCCCGGGCCGGCGGCCGGGTCACGGCGGCCGTGACCCTGTCGCTGCTGGTGCTCGGCGCGATCAGCTTCGGATTGATCCGGCTGCTCGGGATCGTTTGACGTTCAGGTCCCGGCCGCTGGATCCGGCGAGATCAGAGTCACTGTCGGAAAGTAAGTTCGGTAGCGCTCTGTATCACGCGTGAGGATCGGCAGCCGGCCGACCTCCGCTAGGCCGCCGATGAAGAAATCGGGCAAAAGTCGATCCCGCTTTCCGCCGGCCCTGCGGTATTTCGCGAATGCCTTCCCGGCGCAAAACAGCGCCGGGCGCGTCATCGGAGACAACTCCAAGCCGGCCCCGTTTACAAAAGCGTCGAGTTCTTCGATCCGATGATAGCGGACGCTGAGCTCGGCATAGATGACATCGTTGATCAGAACCGGCCCGCGCAAGGCCGCCGCTTCAAGTCGCTTGAGCGACCAGTCGGCCCAATGCGGATCGTCGGTGACAAGGTCCAGCAGCACATTGGTATCGACCAGCGTCATTCGTCGCCGCGCGTGAGGGCCATGACCTCATCGGTCGTCAGGCCCGGCCCCGCATGCCCACGAAACTCGGCAAACCGACGTGTCGGTTGCCTCTCGTCGATCAACCGGATCACCTGACCATCGGCGTCTGTCAGCCGCACCGTCCAGCGTCCGTCGCGGGCTCGGAGGAACTCGATCTTCGTTCCCGGCCGGATATGGAGTTGATCCCGCACGGATTTGGGAATGGTGACGCGGCCTCCAGGCCCCACCGTTGCTTCAGCTGTGCTCATGTGACGTCCATCGAACGATCGGCCTGCAAGGCATTGCACTCCGATAGAAGATATCATGCGCATCCGCCGATGGCGCCAGGGGTTGCCTCAGAAGATCGACGCCCCCGTATCGGCGCGGCCGGCGGCGTGGCGGAAGGCGGCGAACAGCTCGCGGCCGACGCCGACATGCGACGGCGCCAAGTCGGCCGTCGCATCCTCTCGCGCGGCCCATTCCTCGGCGTCGATGTCGCGGATCTCGAGCCGGCCTGTCACCGCATCGATGCGCAGGATGTCGCCGTCGCGCAGCTTGGCGATCGGGCCGCCGACCGCCGCCTCCGGCGTCACATGGATCGCCGCCGGCACCTTGCCCGAGGCGCCGGACAGGCGGCCGTCGGTGACCAGCGCGACCTTGCGGCCGCGGTCCTGCAGCGCGCCCAGCGGCGGCATCAGCTTGTGCAGCTCGGGCATGCCGTTGGCCTTCGGGCCCTGGAACCGGACCACGGCGATGAAGTCATGGTCCAGCGCCCCGGCGCGGAACGCTGCCTGCAGCTCCTCCTGCGAATGGAAGATCTTGGCCGGCGCCTCGATCACGTGGCGCTCCGGCGCCACCGCCGAGGTCTTGATCACCGCCCGGCCGAGATCGCCGTCCAGCACGCGCAGGCCGCCGGTGGCCTGGAACGGCTCGGCCGCGCCGCGCAGCACCGCGGTGTCGCCGCTGGCCGTCGCCGCGTCGCGCCACACCACCTCGCCCTTGTCGTCCAGGCCGGGCTCGACCGTGTAGCGGTCCAGCCCGCCGCCCCAGATGGTGGCGACGTCGCCGTGCAGTAGGCCGGCGCCGATCAGCTCGCGGATCAGGAAGCCGGTGCCGCCGGCGGCGTGGAAATGGTTCACATCGGCCTTGCCGTTCGGATAGACCCGGCACAGCAGCGGCACGAGCTCGGCCAGGTCCGAGAAATCGTCCCAGGTCAGGGTGATGCCCGCCGCCGCGGCCATGGCGACCAGATGCATGGTGTGGTTGGTCGACCCGCCGGTGGCGTGCAGCCCGACCACGCCGTTGACCACGGCGCGTTCATCCATCAGCCGGCCGATCGGCACGAACTCGTTGCCCAGCGCCGTGATCGCCAGTGCCCGCTTCGCCGCCTCGACCGTCAGGGCGTCGCGCAGCGGCGTGTTCGGGTTGACGAAGGACGAGCCCGGCAGGTGCAGGCCCATGATCTCCATCAGCATCTGGTTGGTGTTGGCGGTGCCGTAGAAGGTGCAGGTGCCCGGCCCGTGATAGGACTGGGCCTCGGCCTCCAGGAGAGCGTCGCGGCCGACCTTGCCCTCGGCGTAGAGCTGGCGGGCCTTGGCCTTGTCGTCGTTCGCCAGGCCCGAGGGCATCGGCCCGGCCGGGATGAACACCGCCGGCAGGTGGCCGAAGGACAGGGCGCCGATCACCAGGCCCGGCACGATCTTGTCGCAGACGCCGAGGAACACGGCGGCGTCGAACATCTGGTGCGACAGGGCGACCGCGGTCGACAGGGCGATGACGTCGCGCGAGAACAACGACAGCTCCATCCCCGCCTCGCCCTGGGTGACGCCGTCGCACATCGCCGGCACGCCGCCCGCCACCTGGGCGGTGCCGCCGACCGCACGCGCCGCCTGCCGGATCAGGTCCGGATAGCGCTCGAAGGGCTGATGCGCCGACAGCATGTCGTTGTAGGAGGTGACGATGGCCAGGTTCGGCCCCTCGCCCTCGCGCAGCGCGCCCTTGTCGATGCCGCAGGCGGCGAAGCCATGGGCGAAGTTGGCGCAGCCCAGGCGACGGCGGGCCGGTCCGGCCTCAGCGGCCTTGGCGATGCGGTCGAGATAGGCAGACCGGGCGTCGTGGCTGCGCCGGGCGATCCGCTCGGTCACCTCGGCTATGCGGGCTTGCACCATCGGGCTGGCTCCTTGGCTCACGGTCTCGCCGCCGATCAGGCCAGACAGCACCCTCCGACCCGATCATGCTCCATGATCAATATGTTAACACACTATGTTGAAGTTTTTTCTTAGCCTTCCGGCGGTGCCTCTACGGGCACCAGAAGATCTCGACCGGCCGCTCGGACCGCGTCAGCACCGCGCGGATCGGCATCGCCTCGGCCGGGCCGCACACCAGGGCCGCCTCCAGGACGCGCTGCTTGCCCGCCCCTTCGATATGAAGACACAGAGTGTCCGCCGCGAGCAAGACCGGCAGCGTCAGGGTGATACGCGGCTCGCCGGCCGCCGGCGCCCGCATGGTCTCCAGCAGCTGCCCGGCGGCCGGGTCCAGCGCCTGCGCCAGCCGGTCGCCGCCGGGGAAGAAGGAGGCGGTGTGGCCGTCATCGCCCATGCCCAGCACCACGGCGGCGAAGGGCAGCGGCAGGGCGGCGATCCGCGCCGTCACCTGCGCCATCCCGTCCTCGGGCGTCGGCGTGTCGATGTGCAGCGGCACGAAGCTCGCCGCCGCGGCCGGGCCCTGCAGCAGGTGCTGCCGGACCAGCGCGGCGTTGGACCGGTCGGAGTCCTCGCCCACCCAGCGCTCGTCGACCAAAGTCACGTCGACCCGCGACCACTCGACCGGCTTCTTCGACAGCGCCTCGAAGAACCGGGTCGGGGTGCGCCCGCCGGAGACGGCAAGCGCGGCCCGGTCGGTGCGGGAGAGCCGCGCCGTCAGTGCCGCGGCGACATGGTCGGCCAGAGCGTTCACCAGCGCCTCGGGGGTCGAGAGATCGTGGCGGGCGATCGGCATCAGTCCTCGTCCTCGTGCCAGGTGCGGCCGTCGCGCTCGATCAGGGCGATCGCGGCGGACGGGCCCCAGGTGCCGGCGGTGTAGGGCTTCGGCGGTTCCTTCGACGCGCGCCACGCCTCGATGATCGGGTCGACCCAGGTCCAGGCCTGCTCGACCTCGTCGCGGCGCATGAACAGGCTCTGGTTGCCGCGGACCACGTCCATCACCAGCCGCTCATAGGCGTCCGGATTGCGCACGTTGAAGGCCTCGGCGAAGCTCATGTCCAGCGGCACGTGCTGCAGGCGCATGCCGCCGGGGCCCGGATCCTTGATCATCAGCCACAGCTTCACGCCCTCGTCCGGCTGCAGCCGGATGACGAGATGGTTCTGCGAGATGGTGCCGGCCGAGCTGTCGAACACCGAGTGCGGGATGGCGCGGAAGGTGACCACGATCTCCGACATCCGCCCCGCCAGGCGCTTGCCGGTGCGCAGGTAGAACGGGACGTTGGCCCAGCGCCAGTTCTCGATCTCGGCCTTCAGCGCGACGAAGGTCTCGGTGTGGCTGGACGGGTTGCCGAGCTCGTCGAGATAGCCCGGCACCGCGCCGCCGGCCGAGGCGCCGGCGCGGTACTGGCCGCGCACGGTGATGTTGTTGACGGTGCTGTCGGAGATCGGCTTCAGCGCCTTCAGCACCTTCAGCTTCTCGTCACGGAGCGAATCCGCGTCCATCGAGGTCGGCGGCTCCATGGCGACGAGGCAGAGCAGCTGCAGCATGTGGTTCTGCACCATGTCGCGCAGCGCGCCGGCGCCGTCATAGTAGCCGGCGCGGCCCTCGACCCCGAGGCTCTCGGCCACGGTGATCTGGACATGGTCGATGTGCGAGGCGTTCCACAGCGGCTCGAACAGGGCGTTGGCGAAGCGCAGCGCCATCAGGTTCTGCACCGTCTCCTTCCCGAGATAATGGTCGATCCGGTAGATCGACTCCTCGAGGAAGACGCTGCCGATGGCGTCGTTCAGGGCACGGGCCGAGTCCAGGTCCTTGCCGATCGGCTTCTCGACCACCACCCGGGCCCGCGGGGTCACCATCCCGTGCTGGCCGAGCTGGCTGCAGATCTCCTCGAACAGGTCGGGCGAGGTGGCGAGATAGAAGATGCGGATGCGGTCGGTGTTGTACTGCAGCGCCTCGGCCAGGTCCGGCCAGCCCTTCCGGGCCGTCGCATCGACCGCGACATAGGACAGCCGCGCCAGGAAGTCGTCCAGCACCGTGCCGGCCTGTTCAGCCGACGGCACGTGCTCCAGGATCGCCTTGCGGGCGAAGTCGCGGAACTCGGCATCCGACATCGGCCGCCGCGAGGTGCCGATGATCTTCGCCCCCGGCGGCACCTGCCCGGCCTTGTCGCGCTCATAGAGCGCCGGCAGCAGCTTGCGCTGGGACAGGTCTCCCGTCGCGCCGAACACGACGATGTCGAACGGCTCCACGGCGATGACGCGCGCGATCATGTATCCAATCCTCGGACCAAATCGAGCCGCTGTTATCGGCGGGTGGGCGGCCAAGTGCCAGCGGGAAATGCGGGCTGAGGGCCGGTCCGGCGCATGCGTCGGTTGAGTCAGGCGCGGGCTCGCCCCGTTGCCGGGCCCGCACCTGCCCAAACGCTGGGCAACTGCCCGGAAATCAGCCCCGGGCGCGGGGCGACGGGCCGCCCTTGGCCGATCCCCTGCCCTTGCCGGTTGCCGCCTTGCCCTTGGCCGGCGCGGCGCGCTTTGCCGGCGCGGCCTTGCCGTTGCCGCTCTTGGCGGCGGCCCGGGCCGGCTTGGCGACCTTCGCCTTGGCCGGTTTCGCAGGTTTGGCCGGCTTCTTGGCCTCGACCTTGTAGGTCACCTCCCCCTGGTCGTAGCGGAAGACGACGCGGTCGCCCTCCTTCACCTCGCCCTTCAGCATGCCCTTGGCCAGCCGGGTCTCGACCAACTGGCGGATCTGGCGCCGCAGCTCGCGGGCGCCGTATTCGGGCTGGTAGCCCTCGGCGGCCAGGTGATCGACCAGCGACTCGTCGGCCACCAGGTCGATGTCCTGGCCGCGCGCCGTGCCGATCACCCCATCCAGCTGCAGCCGGACGATCTGCTTGATCTGGTCGTTCGTCAGGGCGTGGAAGATGATGATCTCGTCGATCCGGTTCAGGAATTCCGGTCGGAAGTGCTGGCGCAGCACGCCCATGACGTCACCCCGGACGCCGCCGGCGGTGGCGTTGAAGCCGATCCGGCTCTGCCGCCCCATGATGATGTCGGAGGCGAGGTTCGAGGTGGCGATGATCAGCGTGTTGCTGAAATCCACCACCCGCCCCTTGCCGTCGGTCAGGCGGCCGTCGTCGAACACCTGCAGCAGCACGTTGGTGACGTCGGGATGGGCCTTCTCGATCTCGTCGAGCAGGATCACGCTGTAGGGCCGGCGGCGCACCCGCTCGGTCAGCTGGCCGCCCTCGTCATAGCCGACATAACCGGGCGGGGCGCCGATCAGCCGGGACACGGCGTGGCGCTCCATATACTCGCTCATGTCGACGCGGATGATGGCGTCCTCGTCGCCGAACACCACCTCGGCCAGGGCCTTGGCCAGCTCGGTCTTGCCGACGCCGGTCGGGCCCAGGAACAGGAAGTTGGCGATCGGCCGGTGGCCGTGCTGCAGCCCGGCCCGGGACAGGCGGACGGCGTCGCTGACCGCCTGGATCGCCTCCTCCTGCCCGATCACCCGGCGGTGCAGCCGCTCCTCCATCTGCAGCAGCTTGGCCTTCTCCTCGGCCGTCAGCTCGGTGACCGGGATACCGGTCAGCTTCGACACGATCTCGGCGACGTGCTCGACCGTGACCTCGGCGGTGCTGGACCCGATGCGGTGCTTCCACTCGTCGGTCAGCTCGGCCAGCGTCTTCTCCTTCTCGGCGACCTGCTCCTCGAAGGCCTTGGCCCGGTCGAAGCGCTTGCGCGAATTGGCGTAGGCGTGCTCGCGCTTCAGCGTGGCGACCTCCGATTCCAGCTCCTGGATGTCGGCCGGGCGCGAGGTGATCGACAGATGCACCCGGGCCGCCGCCTGGTCGATCAGGTCGATCGCCTTGTCCGGCAGGAAGCGGCCGGAGATGTAGCGGTCCGACAGCTCCGCGGCCGCGACGAAGGCCTGGTCCTGGATCGTCACCTTGTGGTGGCCCTCCAGCCGGTCGCGCAGGCCGCGCAGGATGTTGACCGTCTGCTCCACCGTCGGCTCGGCGACGAAGACCGGCTGGAAGCGCCGCTCCAGCGCCGCGTCCTTCTCGATGTGCTTCTGGTACTCGTTCAGGGTGGTGGCGCCGATCAGGTTCAGCTCGCCGCGCGCCATTGCCGGCTTGAAGGTGTTGGCGACGTCCAGCCCGCCCTCGCCGCCGCCCTGGCCGGCGCCGACGATGGTGTGGACCTCGTCGATGAACAGCAGCAGCTCGTCGCGGTGCTCGGCGATCTCGTCCATCACCTGCTTGACCCGCTCCTCGAACTCGCCGCGGAACTTGGAGCCGGCGACCAGGCTGTTGATGCTGAGCTCGACCAGCCGCTTGTCACGCAGCGTGTCCGGCACCTCGTTGTTGACGATGCGCTGCGCCAGCCCCTCGACGATCGCGGTCTTGCCGACGCCGGGCTCGCCGATCAGCACCGGGTTGTTCTTCTTGCGCCGGGCCAGGATCTCGATCGTGGTCTCGACCTCCTTCGACCGGCCGATCACGGGGTCCAGCTTGCCCTCGCGCGCCAGGGCGGTCAGGTCGCGGCTGTACTTGTCGAGCTGCGGCGTGTTGGACGGGCCCTCGACCCGCCCCTCCTCGGCGCCGGTGCCGACGGTGCGCACCGTCTGCTGCCGCAGCGCCTGCGGCGTCAGCCCGTATTTGCGCAGCAGGTTGCCGGCGAAGCTCTCCGGCACCTGGGCCAGGCCCAGCAGCATATGCTCCGGCCCGACATAGGAGTGGCCGAGCTGGCGCGAGATCAGGAAGGCCTGGTCCAGCGCCGCCTTCATCCGCGGCGACACGCCGATCTCGGTGCGAGCCCCGGCCTCCTCCTTGCCGCGCATGGCGTTCTGGTCGATGTAGGCGCGCAGCTCCTCCGGCGAAATCTTGAAGCGCCGCAGGATCGCCTGGATCACCTCGCTCTCCGCCAGCTCGTACAGCAGATGCTCGGTGTCGACCTCGCGCTTGCCGAACTGGATCGCGCGTGCGGCGGCGCGCTGCAGCAGCTCCTTCGCCTGCTGGCTGAAATGGCTCTGCAGGTTCAGGGCCGCCTGCTCCGGCCCGGGCGGGCCGCGCCGCGGCGTGCCGCCGGCCGGCACGGTCTGGCCGAAGAAATCCTCCAGCCCGGAGCCGCGGACCAGCGCCTCCAGCGGCGAGACAGGGCGCTGGTGCCGGGTGAGCTGCTGGTAGTGGAAGTCGCAGACATCGAGCTGCCGGCGCTGGCCGTTCTGCAGCACGGTGACGCGCACGGTGGCGGGCCGCTCCTTGCAGATGTCGCAGAGCTTCTGGGGCATGGTGACGTCTCCGGCCTTCGGACGAGGCCTGTTGCAGGACGGCCCGGGCACGAATCCGGGTCGGAAGATGGGCGGCTCCCCTTTCCCGCCAACGTTTGGCGGCGGCGGCGGTTCCGGCGCGGCGCCATCATGCACCCGCCAAAACGCGAATTTAAGCATCGCTTCGGCAGCATCCTTCCGATCAAGACGGATCGGACGCCATGGCAGTCGGCGGCCTGGCGCTTCTTGCGAGCCATGGCCCGCGCTATGCTGCCTTCGATGCGGGCGACAAGAGAATCTCGACCACTATCAATACTTCAGGGAACGAAATCATGCCGGATGTCTCGCCGGAACTGCTGATGGACACGGTGCTCGGATACTTCCGCACTTCCGCGATCAAGGCCGCGATCGAGCTCGATGTCTTCACCGCCATCGCCGAGGGGGCCGAGACCGTCGCGGCGATCGGCCAGCGCTCGGGCGCCGCGGAGCCTGGCATCCAGGCGCTCGCCGACTACCTGACCGTCCTGGGGTTTCTCGAAAAATCCGGTGACCACTATCGGCTGACGGCGAGTTCCGCCGTGTTTCTCGATCGCCGCTCACCGGCCTTTCTCGGCGATATCCACCGCTTTCTGGCGGCGCCGCAGCTCCTTGGGCTGGCGTTGTCCGATCCGGCGGCCTTTGTCCGCAATGGCGGCAGCGTCGGCCTGGCCAACACGGCGCCGGAGGATCCCGTCTGGGTCGGCTTCGCCCGCCACATGGCGCCCTTCTTCGGGCCGGTTGCCGAGGCGACCGCGGCCCACTTCGCCAAGCTGACGCCGGCGCCCGGCCGCGTCCTCGATATCGCCGCGGGCCACGGGCTGTTCGGCATTGCGTTCGCGCGCCAGTTCCCGGCCGCCGAGGTGGTGGCGCTCGACTGGGACAATGTGCTGGACGTGGCCCGCGAGAATGCCGCCGCCGCCGGGCTGGGCGCCCGCTTCAAGACCCTGCCGGGGAGCGCCTTCGATGTCGCCTTCGGCGGGCCTTACGACCTCATCCTGATGCCCAATTTCCTGCACCATTTCGACGAGGCGACCTGCATCGGCCTGCTCGGCAAGGCGCGTGCGGCCCTGGCGCCGGGCGGGCGTGTGGCCATCGTCGAATTCGTGCCCAACGAGGACCGGGTCTCGCCGCCGATGCCGGCCACGTTCGCCTACGTCATGCTGGCGACGACACCTGCGGGGACGTCCTTCCCGCCCAGCGCCCTCACACGGATGCTGACCCAGGCCGGGTTCCGCCAACCGGAGTTTGCGCCCCTGGCGCCTTCGCCGCAGACCCTGGTGGTGGCGGAGGCAGCCTGAACGCCGCCCTTTGACCGGAGCGCGCGGAGGGGATCGGACCCATGCTTGGCGGCTGAGGCCGTGAGGACTACCCCGCGGCCAGCCGGCGGAACGCCGTGGGCGGGGCTGGGTCATCGAGGCGCCGGCGGATTGCCGCGGCGCAGTCCTCCGGGCTCAGCACCGAGGTGTCGAGCTCGAGGTCGTAGATGCCGGGCAGATGCACCTCGCGCTGCCAGCGCAGCACCGCCTCCGGCACCGGCTCATCGGCCGAGGCAGTGGCATATTCGCCCTCCCGCCCCGGCTGGCCGGCCCGGCGCCGGCGCATGATCTCCCCGACCGGGCAGCGCACCCCGACCAGCAGCGCCGGCAGGCCGGTCAGCCGGCGGGCGCAGTCGGGCAGGATGCCGAGCGGGGCCGAATGGGCGTCGTGATGGCCGAGATCGGCCACCACATTCAAACCGAGCCGACTATGCGCGGCGATCGAGTCGTAGAGCGCGGCGTAGAACACCGGCACCCAGGCCTCGAGTTCCGGCCGCTCGCCGCCGGGCCGCAGCCCGATCCCGGGCCGCCAGCGCGGCGGCGTCACATGCCGGGCATGGACTTCGACGCCGAGATTCATCCAGGGACCGTCGTCCCAGTCCTGGATCGCCGCGGCGATGCTCGACTTGCCCGCCCGCGGCGCGCCGTTGAGGACGACGATCCGTCCGGATTCCTGGGTCATCCGCCTGCCCTCGCTTCGATGTCACAGCCCCGCCCAGTCCAGCCCGCCCGGCAGATCGCCGGCCGCGAAATCCACCTGCAGCACCCGGCGGCGGGCCGGCTGCCGAGCCGCCGCCGAGGCGTGCAAAATCGGCGTCGCATAGAGCCAGATGTCGCCGGCCTCGGCGACGCAGGCGGCGATGCCGCAGCTCCGGACGGCCTCCGCGATCCCGTCCTCCGCGATCCGTCCGAGGCGGTGCGATCCCGGCGCCACCAGCAGCGGCGCGTTGGCCATCGGTACCGGGTCGAGATGGACGCGCAGAGTCACCATGCCGGCCAGCACCGCGAAGGGCGGGGCGACATGCAACAGGCCGTCCTTGACCGTCCAGGGCCCGAAACCCTCGACCTCGACGCGCTGCGTCACCGAGATGGTGCGGTCCTGATGCCAGGCGAGCGACCAGTTGGCGGTATGGGTCTTGTCGAACAGGATCGCCCGGACCGGACGGGCCGCGTGGCGCAGGATCGTGGCCGCTGCGGTGCCGACCGGCCCATCCGCCGCCAGGAAGGGCCGCAAGCCAGCGATCCCGCGTAGCCTGATGCCGGCACGGCCCGGCGGCAGGCCGGCGAGCGCAGTCTCGAGGCCGTGCAGCCCGGCGTTCGTCATCGCCGATCGGAGGCGTTGCGCACCATGCGGAGCGAAACGCAGCATGTTCGGATCGGGCCAGGCGGATGAAGGCATGCCCCAGCTAAAGCAACGGGGGCTTGCGGCGCAACTCCCGCGACGCCTCTCGGGATGGCGGCGCTGACCGGACAGTTGCGGCCGCCTGGCCAGATCGGTCAGGCTGTCGGCAACAGCCCGGAGTCGCGGATGAGCGGTTCGATCCAGACCTTTCTGCTCACCCTCTCCGCCCTGTTCTCGATCGTCAACCCGATTGCGGCCGCCCTGATCTTCAGCCAGATCACCGCCAGCCGGTCGCATGGCGAACGCCTGCAGCTGGCGCGGAAGATCGGGGTCTATTCGGCCCTGGTGATGCTCGGCGCGCTGTGGGGCGGCGCCTATGTCCTCAGCTTCTTCGGCATCAGCCTGTCGGCGCTGCGCATCGCCGGCGGGCTGATCGTCGCCGCCAGCGCCTGGCGGCTGCTGCAATCGCCCGAGCAGCAGGAGGAGCGCAAGCAGGAGCAGGCGTCGGAGGCGGAGGGCATCGACGCGGTCGCCTTCTATCCGCTGACCATGCCCTTCACCACCGGCCCCGGCACCATCTCCGTCGCCATCGCCATCGGCTCGAACCTGCCGGTCGGGCAGCCGGATTTCCTGCCCTTCGTGCTCGGCGCCTCGGCGGCGGCGCTGGTGCTGGCGATCGGCGTCTGGGTCGCCTATTCCTCGGCCGACCGGCTGGTCGCCTTCCTCGGCCAGTCCCAGGTGCGCGTGCTGTCCCGGCTGATGGCCTTCCTGCTGCTGTGCGTCGGCACCCAGATCACGCTGGGCGGCATCAGCGATTTCGTCCATTCGCTGACGCCGCCGTAGCGCTGCGAGTTTTACAAGCCGTAGCGGGCGGCCGGGGTGGCGCGGGACAAGTTGGGAAACAGCGCCTGGCGGGCGGTTTCGAAGGCGTTCCAGTCCGCCGCCTCCGGCAGCGCCGGGATGGTCACGAACTCGCCCTGATCGAACCCGGCCAGCGCGGCGTCGACCATATCCTCGGCCCGCATCACCCGCTGCTGCAGCTCCTGCGGCAACGTCGCGATCGGCGCGCCGGCGATGTCCCAGAACTCGGTCGCGGTGGCGCCGGGCAGCACGGCCTGGACGCGGATGCCCTTGGCGCCGAGCTCATGGCGCAGTTGCTGGCTGAAGACCAGGACGTAAGCCTTGCTGCCGCCGTAGACGCCGTTCAGGTACTCCGGCGCCACGGCGGCGATCGAGGAGATGTTGATCACCGACCCGCCGCCGCGGGCGACGAAGCCGGGCACCGCCGCATAGGTCAGGCGGGTCAGCGCCGTGACGTTCAGGTCGATCATCGACTCCATCGCGTCGACATCGGCCTGCAGCAGCGGGATGGCGGAGCCGAGGCCGGCATTGTTGACCAGCATGGTGATGCGGGAATCGGCGCGCAGCACCTCCTCCACCTCGCGCAGATCGTCCTTGTCGGCGAGGTCGGCGACCAGCGGCGTCACCGTCCGGCCGGTCTCGGCGGACAGGCGCTGGGCCAGGGCGCCGAGGCGCTCGGCGTTGCGGGCGACCAGGATCAGGTCGTAGCCGCGCCTGGCGAGGCGGTCGGCATAGATCGCGCCGATGCCCGAAGAGGCGCCGGTGATCAAGGCGGTGCCTGGGGTCTTGTCGGTGGTGGTCATGGAACTCTCCGTTGAAATGGGCACATGCCCATATTTGAACCGATAAAGGGTTGCTGCCTGCTGCTGTCCGGAATGCTCAGTCCTTCAGCGCGCCGAGCCGGTCGTCATAGGCGATGTCGAGCAAGGCGCTGCGCAGTGTCTCCGCCTCGGAACGGCCGAACACCGCATGGAACCGGTCCTGCGCGGCCGACCAGAGGACCAAGGCCTGCTGCAACTTTGCCTGCCCCTGCTCCGTCATCACGATGTGGCGGCGGCGCCGGTCCTTCGAGCTTTCCTGCAGGGCGATCAGCCCGTCCCGCTCCAGCGGCCGCAGGTTGTGGCCCAGCCCGGACCGGTCGATCACCAGCGCCGCGGCCAGCTCCGCCAGGGTCGGCGGCCGGTCCGCATGCTCGTGCAGCTCGGCCAGAATGGCGAACTGGGTCGAGCGCAGCCCGGTCGGCGCCAGCGCGTCGTCGTAGAGCTGCGTCACCCGCCGCGACGCCTTGCGCATCGCGGTGGCGTTGCAGGCCAGGACGCCTTCCTTGGTGTTGCGCTCGATCTTCATGGACGTCGATGTAGGCATATGCCCGCATCTCATCAATAGGCATATGCCCATTTCTTTTGCCTGCCCCGCCCGGCCGATCCGGCTTGCCTGTCGCCCCCCGCTTGGATAGGTAATTAGCAATCAGGCGAAGTGCTCGGCCAAGCGCCGATCCGGGAGGGGAGAACGGGAATGGCCGAAGTGGACCGGGACGGCATCGCGCGGATCGAGCCCGTGATCCGGCCGCATATCCGCCGGACGCCGGTGGTCGAGGCGGCCGGGCGCGATTTCGGCGTCGACGCCGGCGCGATCACCCTGAAGCTCGAGCAGCTGCAGCATGCCGGGTCGTTCAAGACCCGCGGCGCCTTCGCCAACCTGCTGACCCGCGACGTGCCGGCAGCCGGCGTCGCCGCGGCGTCGGGCGGCAATCACGGCGCGGCGGTGGCCCATGCCGCGGCGACGCTGGGCCTGCCGGCGCGGATCTTCGTGCCGAGCATCTCCTCCCCCGCCAAGATCGAGCGGATCCGCCGCACCGGGGCCGACCTGGTGGTCGGCGGCGACCGCTATGCCGATGCGCTGGCCGCCTGCGACGCCTGGGTCGCCGCCACCGGCGCGTTGCCGGTGCATGCCTTCGACCAGGCCGAGACCATGCTGGGCCAGGGCACGCTGGCGCTGGAGCTGGAGAGCCAGGCGCCGGATCTCGACACGGTGCTGGTCGGGGTCGGCGGCGGCGGGCTGATCGGCGGCATCGCCGCCTGGTATGGCGGGCGGATCAAGGTCGTCGGCGTCGAGCCGGAGGCCTCGCCCACCCTGCACCGGGCCTTCGCGGCCGGCCGTCCGATGGATGCCGAAACCGGCGGCATCGCCGCCGACAGCCTGGCGCCGAAGCGGATCGGCGAACTGGTCTTCCCGGTGCTGCGGCAGCACGGGACCGCCGCGGTGCTGGTCACCGACGACGCGATCCGCGAGGGCCAGCGGGCCCTGTGGCAGGGTCTGCGCATCGTCGCCGAGCCCGGCGGGGCCGCCGCCTTCGCGGCGCTGCTGTCCGGCCGCTACCGCCCGGCCCCGGGCGAGCGGGTCGGCGTCGTGGTCAGCGGCGGCAACACCACGGCGGTCGACTTCGACCGGTGAGAGCACGCGACGGCGGCGACAGCAGAGTTGCAGCACGATATCGTCTCCGGGCGCGGCGCATGCGATGCGTCGATGCCGGGGGGACAGCATGAGTCGAAAAATCGCAGCGCTTGCTCGTGGCGGGACGATGTTCGCCGTTCTTGCTCTCGCGTCCTGTCAGGGCAGTGAGAGCGCCACGAAGGTGCCAGTCGCCACCACGCAGCCGGTCACCGCCCAGACAGCGGCAGCCCAAAGCGCCAAGATCCCGGAGTCCTGTCTTTCTCCGATGCAGGCGCTGACGAGCCGGTCCCAGGAGACCTGGGACAAGATGATCGGCGATCGTTCCTATCGATACGATACAAAAGCGGAATCCGACTTCACGAAGCCCCTCATCTCGTCCTATCTCAAGGCCGGGTGCAAGGAGAAGCCTGGCGCCGATCTCGGCAATTGCATCGCCGACGGGACTGAGAGCGACTTGCCGAGCATGGCGGCAAACCACGCCCTCCATGACCGCTGCTTTGCCGCCTTCCTGGCCAATTATTGAGCCTTTCGGATCGCAGGTCCGCCTGCCCCGGCTCACCTTCAGCGCATCGGCCGAGCGCACCTTCACGGCGGCGTCGAGGACTCGTGGAATTCCCGGGCAAGGACTCCATCGCGCGCAAACAGAGGGTGCCGAATTGATTCAGTCGCCGCGGTGTCGGACCGGCAGGGCCGGCGCACCCTAACCATACCACGGACCAGACTCCTGCTGTTCTCTGAATGGAAGGACAGCAGCCAAGCAACAATCATGCGGTGAGTGGATTACATTCCGATCCCCAACCGATTTCGAGAGGAAACCGGACAGGATCGAAAGCTTCTTTTCTGAATCCCCCGGAACCCTATGGCTGTTCTTGGCTTGTGGCATTGATCGCAAGCAGAGCAGTCTCGCAGCGGTAGGGACCGCCGCAGCACTCGACGGACGGGAACTGCGCTGCGGGACCGGAGGGAGCGTGATGTCGACGTTGAACGACGAGATTCTGAAGTTCACCAAGGAGATCATCGTTGCCCATGTCTCCCACAACGCGGTGGACAGCGAGAACCTGCCGACTCTCATCCGGAACGTGCATCTGTCGCTGATCGAAGCCCGCGGCGTGGCGATCCGGCATGATCCGGTTTCGGACGCCGAGCCGGCGACCAACGCCAAGGAGGGCGGCAGGACGCAGGACGATCCCGCGGCCGCTTTGCCCCACGCCGTTCCTGCCGTGCCGGTGTCCGAATCGGTGACGCCGAACTACATCATCTGCCTGGAGGACGGCCGGCCCTTCAAGATGATGAAGCGCTGGCTGCGCGCCACCTACGGCATGACGCCGGAACAGTACCGGGCCAAGTGGAACCTGCCGCCCGATTACCCGATGGTGGCGGAACTACGCCCGCTCGAAGTCGGTCTATGCCAAGGCCCAGGGCCTGGGCACGGAGAGGCTGCGCCGGCGCGCCGGCAAGCAGCGGTCCCGCCGCACCGCCTGAATTCGGTCTCAGCCGGCGGCCCCGCCCGAGCAGGGCCGGAGCCTTCCCGCAGGAAGGCTCCGGCGAGGACTCAGGCGGCCTCGTAGCCGATCACACCCTTGATCTCGAGGAACTCCTCGAGGCCGAACTCGGCGTATTCCCGGCCGTTGCCCGACTGCTTGTAGCCGCCGAAGGGTGCTCCGGTGTCCCAGGCCGGGTAGTTGATGTGGACATTGCCGACCCGCAGCTGCGACGCCACCTTCCGCGCCCGCTCCAGGCTGCCCGACTGGACATAGGCGGCGAGGCCGTAGGGGGTGTCGTTGGCCAGCTCGATCGCCTGCGCCTCGGACTCATAGGTCAGGATCGACAGCACTGGGCCGAAGATCTCCTCGCGCGCGATCGTCATGTCCGGGGTCACCCGGGCGAAGACGGTCGGGCGGATGAAGTAGCCGCGGTTCAGCCCCTCCGGCCGGCCGGGGCCGCCGGCCACCAGCTCCGCCCCCTCGGCGATGCCGGCCTCGATCAGCTTCTGGATCTTGTCGTATTGCAGCTGGCTGACCACCGGGCCGAGCTGGGTGTCCGCCGCGTCGGCCGGGCCGACCTTGTAGCCCTCGGCCGCCGCGCGGGCATAGCCGATCGCCTCGTCCTCGCGCTCGAGCGGCACGAACATCCGGGTCGGGGCATTGCAGGACTGGCCGCTGTTGCCGAAGCAGCCGGCGACGCCCTTGGTCACCGCCCGCTTCAGGTCGGCATCGGCCAGGATGATGTTGGCCGACTTGCCGCCCAGCTCCTGGTGCACCCGCTTGACCGTGTCGGCGGCGGCCTTGGCCACCAGGATGCCGGCGCGGGTCGAGCCGGTGAAGGACACCATGTCGACGTCGGGGTGGCTGGAGATGGCGGCGCCGACCGTCGGCCCGTCGCCGTTCACCAGGTTGAACACGCCCTTCGGCACGCCGGCCTCATGCAGGATCTCGGCGAAGATGACGGCGTCGAGCGGCGCGATCTCGCTGGGCTTCAGCACCATGGTGCAGCCGGCGGCCAGGGCCGGGCCGACCTTGCAGGTGATCTGGTTCAGCGGCCAGTTCCACGGGGTGATCATGCCGACCACGCCGACCGGCTCCTTCACCACCATCGACGAGCCCTTGGGCCGCTCGAACTGGAAGGTCTCCAGCGCCTCGATGATCCGGGTCAGATGCGCGCCGCCGGCCCAGGCCTGGGAGTCGAGCGCGAACTGCCGCGGCGCGCCCATCTCGCGCGACACGGCCAGGGCGATGTCGGGGGCGCGGCGCTGGTAGATCTCGAGGATCCGGCGCAGGAGGGCCAGGCGCTCCTCGCGGCTGGTGCGGGCGAAGGCCGGGAAGGCCCGCTTCGCCGCCGCCACGGCCCGGTCGACATCCGCGGCCGAGCCGAGCGAGATCTTGGCGAAGGCCTCCTCGGTCGAGGGGTCGATCACGTCGAGCGTCTTCGGCGTGACCGGGTCGACCCATGCGCCGTCGATGTAGAATTGCGTTTCGTGCGCCATCTGAACCTCGTTCGGTCGTGGGGCGGAGGGGAGCCGAAGGCCCAGCCCTCCGTCGCATCGTCGCCTGCGGCGACGGGTTGATCGAGGTTAGACCACGCCCCGGGGAGCGGGGAAGCGCCGGCAGGTGGGGACCGGCCATGCGCGGCCCCTGCCCCTTCGTCAGCCCGCCGCAGCCTGCTTAGGCCGGACGCGGCGTTCCGACCGCACCGCGTATCCGACGCCGAAGGCCAGCAGCGCCGCCAGGCCGAACCAGGTGACGGCGTAGACCAGGTGGCTGTTCGGGAAGGCGATCACCGTCAACCCGCCGATCGGCAGGCCGCCCGGGTTGGGCGTGGCGTCGGCGTCGATGAAATAGGGGGCAACGTCGGTCAGCCCGCGGGCGGCGGCGATGGCGGCGACGTCGCGCGAATACCAGCGCTCCGCCGCCGGCTCGTTCGAGCGCAGGAACCCACCCTTCGGCTCGGTGATGCGCAGCAGGCCGGTGACCGTGACCGGCCCCTCGACCTGCCCCGCCGCCCTTGTCGCCGGGTCGCGGTTCTCGGTCGGCACGAAGCCGCGATTGACCAGGATCACCGACCCGTCCGCCGCCTGCAGCGGGGTCATCACCCAATAGCCGCCGCCCTTCACGGTCGACGCCACGACCTGCGCCTCGCGGTCGTTCAGGAAGCGGCCGGAGAGTCGGACATGGCGGTATTCGTCCCGGTCCGCATCGACCCGGGCCCAGTCGGACGGGGGCGCGACGGCCTCGGCCGCGACCCGCTGGTCGACCCGGGCGATCAGGTCGAGCTTCCAGGCCCGCCGCTCGACCTGCCAGATGCCGAGCGCGATCAGGCCGAGGAACACCGCCAGCGCCGCCACCCCGAGCAGGACCAGGGCGGCGGTGGACCGAGGCCGGGACGCCTCGGCCTCGGTCACGGCATGTTGCGCATGTCGTGGGCGGAGACCGGCATCATGTTGTGGTTGAGGTGGTACATCACCCACAGCGAGCCGGAGAGCGTGATCACCACCAGCACCACGGTGAAGATCAGGGCCAGCATGGTCCAGCCGCCCTCCGACTTCGTGTTCATGTGCAGGAAGTAGACCATGTGCACGATGATCTGGACCACCGCGAGCGCCATGATCGCCAGCGCCGTGGCCGTGGAGTCGCCCAGCACGTCGCCCATGACCAGCCAGAACGGGATCGCGGTCAGGATCACCGCCAGCACGAAGCCGGTGACGTAGCCCCTCAGCGTGCCGTGGCCGCTGGCGTCGCCATGGTGGTGGTCGTCGTGATGGGCGTGGGAGTCGGCGCTCATGGGAGGGTCCCCATCAGGTAGACGAAGGTGAAGACGCCGATCCAGACGACGTCCAGGAAGTGCCAGAACAGGCTGAGGCACATCAGCCGGCGCTTGTTGTCCGGGATCAGCCCGTGCTGGCCGACCTGGACCATCAGCGTGATCATCCAGACGATGCCGACGGTGACGTGCAGCCCGTGCGTCCCCACCAGGGTGAAGAAGGACGACAGGAAGGCGCTGCGCTGCGGCCCCACCCCCTCATGGATGAGGTGGGCGAACTCGTAGAGCTCGAGGCTGAAGAAGGCGACGCCGAACAGCGCCGTGACCACCAGCCAGGCCAGGGTGGCGCCCTTGCGGTTGCGCTCCATCTCCAGCATGGCGAAGCCGCAGGTGATGGAGGAGAGCAGCAGCATCGAGGTGTTGAGCGCCACCAGCGGCAGGTCGAACAGGTCGGCGCCGGACGGGCCGGCCGCGTAGCTGCGCCCGAGCACGCCGTAGCAGGCGAAGAGGACTGCGAAGATCAGGCAGTCGCTCATCAGGTAGATCCAGAAGCCGAGCATCGTGCTGCCGCCCGAATGCTCGTGCTCCTCGTCGACGTGGAAACGGGCCTCGTCGTTCGCGGTGGGGCCGTTCGCGGTAAGATCGATCGCGGTCATCAGGAAGCGGCTCCCGCCCGGGCCAGCACGCGGCTGCGCTCATCCTCGACCTTGGTCACCACGTCAGCCGGGATGTGATAGTCGCGCTTGTAGTTGAAGGTGTGCCCGATCGCCACGACCAGCATGGCGACGAAGCCGAGGGCTGCCAGCCACCAGATGTGCCAGACCATGGCGAAGGCGAAGGCCACGGCGATCCCGGCCAGGATGATTCCGGTGCCGGTGTTCTTCGGCATGTGGATCGGCTTGAACCCCGCCAGCGGCCGGACATAGCCGCGCTGCTTCATGTCCCACCAGGCGTCCTGGTCGTGCACCAGCGGGGTGAAGGCGAAATTGTAGTCCGGCGGCGGCGACGAGGTGGACCATTCCAGGGTGCGGGCGTTCCACGGGTCGCCGGTCAGGTCGCGCAGCTCCTCGCGCCGCCTGAAGCTGACCACCAGCTGGATCAGGAAGGACAGGATGCCAAGGGCGACCAGGAACGCGCCGAAGGCGGCGATGATGAACCAGATCTGCAGCGACGAATCGTCGAAATGGTTCATCCGCCGGGTCACGCCCATCAGGCCGAGCACATAGAGCGGCATGAAGGCGAAGTAGAAGCCGGTCAGCCAGAACCAGAACGACATCTTGCCCCAGAACGGGTCGAGCTTGAAGCCGAAGGCCTTGGGGAACCAGTAGGTCAGGCCGGCGAAGGCCCCGAACACCACGCCGCCGATGATGACGTTGTGGAAATGGGCGATCAGGAACAGGCTGTTGTGCAGCACGAAATCGGCCGGCGGCACCGCCAGCAGCACGCCGGTCATGCCGCCGATGACGAAGGTGACCATGAAGCCCATGGTCCACAGCATCGGCACCTCGAACCGGATGCGGCCGCGATACATGGTGAACAGCCAGTTGAACATCTTCGCACCCGTAGGGATCGAGATGATCATCGTGGTGATGCCGAAGAACGAGTTCACGCTGGCGCCGGAGCCCATCGTGAAGAAGTGATGCAGCCACACCAGGTACGACAGGATGGTGATCACCACCGTGGCGTAGACCATCGAGGTGTAGCCGAACAGGCGCTTGCCGCAGAAGGTGGACACGACCTCGGAGAAGATGCCGAAGGCCGGCAGGATGAGGATGTAGACCTCCGGATGCCCCCAGATCCAGATCAGGTTCACATACATCATCGGGTTGCCGCCGAAGTCGTTGGTGAAGAAGTTCGTCCCGACGTAGCGGTCGAGCGACAACAGGGCCAGGACGGCGGTCAGCACCGGGAAGGCGGCGACGATCAGGACGTTGGTGCACAGCGCGGTCCAGGTGAAGACCGGCATCTGCATCATCTTCATGCCTGGCGCCCGCATCTTGACGATGGTGGCCACCAGGTTGACGCCGGATAACAATGTTCCGATGCCCGCGACCTGCAATCCCCAGATGTAGTAGTCGACGCCGACCTCCGGGCTGTAGGCGATGCCCGACAGCGGCGGATAGGCCAGCCAGCCGGTCTTGGCGAACTCGCCGATGAACAGCGAGATCATCACCACCACGGCGCCGGCGGTGGTCATCCAGAAGCTGAAATTGTTCAGGAACGGGAAGGCCACGTCGCGGGCGCCGATCTGCAGCGGCACCACGAAGTTCATCAGCCCGGTGACGAAGGGCATGGCCATGAAGAAGATCATGATCACGCCATGGGCGGTGAAGATCTGGTCGTAATGGTGCGGCGGCAGGTAGCCCTCATTGGCGCCGAAGGCGATCGCCTGCTGCGCCCGCATCATGATCGCGTCGGAGAAGCCGCGCAGCAGCATCACCAGGGCCAGGATCACATACATGATCCCGATCTTCTTGTGGTCGATGCTGGTGAACCACTCGTGCCAGAGATAGCCCCACAGGCGGAAATAGGTGATGGCGCCGAGCACCGCGATGCCGCCGAGCGCCACCGCGATGAAGGTGACGACCAGGATCGGCTCGTGGAACGGCAGCGAATCGAGCGTCAGCTTGCCGAAGACGAGCGTCTGGAGATCTAGGTTTGAGAACATCGGGCTACTCTGTCGTTCCGGAGGCCGCCGCACCGGGCGGCTGCCTCCGCAAAAGGATCGGTTGCGCGGCCGCGGACGGGCCAGCGGCGGGCATCACTCGACGCGGCGGGGCGCCATCCAGCGGCTGAACAGGATCCCCTCCGGCGGCCGGCTCTCCGCCATGTCGCCGTCGATGGTGCAGATCGCCGCGACATAGCTGCGGACCGGGCCGGCGCCGCGGCGGACATCCTTGTCGTGGTTCAGGGCGATGACGTTGTCGATGCCGGCCATGCCGCCGCCGCCGCGGGCGTCGATGCTCATCATCTCGTTCATGCACATCTTCGAGCGGTCGACGCACATGTTGAGGATGGCGGTGTAGAGGTCCGGGGCGACGGTGCCGTAGTGGCGCACCGGCTCGCGCTCGCTCGGGCGCTCCAGCGTCAGGTACTCCTCGCGGCTCAGGCTGCCGCCCTCCGACTTGACCTTCTGCACCCAGGCGTCGAAATCGCCGGCGGCGAGGCCGTGGAAGGTGAAGCGCATGCCGGAGAAGCCGGCGCCGCTGTAGTTGGCGGAAAAGCCCTCATACTCGCCGGGCGCGTTGATCACGGCGTGCAGCTTCGTCTCCATCCCGGCCATGGCGTAGATCTGCCCCGCCAGCGCCGGCACGTAGAAGGAGTTCATCACGGTGGCCGAGGTGATCTTGAACTGGATCGGCACGTCGACCGGCGCCGCCAGCTCGTTCACCGTGGCGATGCCCTGCTCCGGGTAGAGGAACAGCCACTTCCAGTCGAGCGCCACGACCTCGACGGTCAGCGGCTTCACATCGGCGGCCACCGGACGCCCCGAGTCGATCCGCTCCAGCGGCCGGTACGGATCGAGCGTGTGGGTGCTGATCCAGGTCAGGGCGCCGAGCGCGATGATGATCACCAGCGGCGCCGACCAGATCACCACCTCGAGCTGAGTCGAATGGTGCCAATCGGGGTCGTAGGCGGCGTCCTTGTTCGACTGCCGGTACTTCCAGGCGAAGAACAGCGTCAGGGCGATCACCGGCACGATGATCAGCAGCATCAGGATCGTGGAGATCACGATCAGGTCGCGCTGCTGCACCGCAACATCGCCGGAGGGGTGCATGACCACCATGTTGCACCCGCCCAGGAGGACCAGGGTCGGAAGTGCAGCGAGGCGGCCTAAAGCTTTGATGGGCATGCCGTTGCCTGGAAAGAGAGAACGATAGGGCGGGGCTGCATTACCGAAGCGCAACGCGATGCAACAGTGGACAGTTTGTCCTACCAGATGCCCGATGCGTGCAGTGCAACATCGCCGCACCCGGGTTGACGGCAGGGTCCCTGGCGATTCCGTCATCGCTCCGCCTCGCTTGCCACGATTTGACGCACCGAAATCCTGAGCCATACTCAAAAAAAAGAAAGCGGCATCTCGGCCCGGCCCAGCCCCCAGGAGGAACCTTTATGGCCATCGTCAGTCGAGAACTCGGGTCCCCGACCGCCGCGCCACGGCACCGCGCAGGTGTCCCCCCCGGCGAGATCGCGATCGGCGTCGTGATCGGCCGGACCGCGGAATTCTTCGACTTCTTCGTCTACGCCATCGCCTCGGTGCTCGTGTTCCCGCGGTTCTTCTTCCCGCAGGCGACGCCGCTGGACGCGATGCTCTACTCCTTCGCCGTCTTCGCCCTGGCCTTCGTCGCCCGCCCGTTCGGGTCGGTCCTGTTCATGGAGATCGACCGGCGCCACGGCCGCAGCGTCAAGCTGACCGTGGCGATGTTCCTGCTCGGCGGCTCGACCGCGGCGATGGCCTTCCTGCCCGGCACCGCCGATATCGGCCCCGCCGCGATCGCCCTGCTGGCGCTGTGCCGCATCGGCCAGGGGCTGGCGCTGGGCGGCGCCTGGGACGGCCTGGCCTCGCTGCTGGCGCTCAACGCGCCGGAGAACCGGCGCGGCTGGTACGCGATGATGCCGCAGCTCGGCGCCCCGCTCGGCTTCATGCTGGCCAGCGCGCTGTTCGCCTTCTTCCTGGTCAACCTCTCGACCCCGGACTTCGTCGACTGGGGCTGGCGCTACCCGTTCTTCGTCGCCTTCGCGATCAACGTGGTGGCCCTGTTCGCCCGGCTGCGCCTGGTGGTGACCGAGCAGTTCGAGCGGCTGTACGAGAGCAAGGATCTCGAGGCGCTGAGCGTGACCGAGACGCTGAAGCACCAGGGCCACAACATCCTGGTCGGGGCCTTCGTGCCGCTGGCCACCTTCGCCCTGTTCCACCTGGTGACGGTGTTCCCGCTGAGCTGGGTGACGCTGTACACCGACCACAACCCCGGCAATTTCCTGATGACCGAGTTCGTCGGCGCGGTCCTCGGCGCGGTGATGATCGTCGTCTCGGGGCTGATCGCCGACCGCACCGGCCGGCGCACGCTGCTGGCGGCCTGCGCGGTGCTGATCGCGATCTTCAGCTTCGTCACGCCGCTGCTGCTGGGCGGCGGGCCGACGGCGCGATCGGCCTTCGTCATCCTCGGCTTCGGCCTGCTCGGCCTGTCCTTCGGCCAGGCGGCCGGCGCGGTGGCGTCGAACTTCCCGAACCATCAGCGCTACACCGCCTCGGCCCTGACCTCGGACCTGGCCTGGATGGTCGGCGCCGGCTTCGCCCCGCTGGTGGCGCTGGCCCTGGCCAGCCAGTTCGGCCTGGCCCTGGTCGGCGCCTACCTGCTGTCCGGCGCCGTCTGCACCCTGGCGGCGCTGCGGGTCAGCAAGGAGCTGGAGCTGCGCGGGAACTGACGCGCCGTCGCGCCGTCCGCGGGGCGCCATCGCTCCCGCGGATCGGCGCGGCGGAGGCGCGTTGACTCTCCACTTGGTGGAGACCGCAGAACGCCCGCCATCGGTCATCAGTGAGGGCTCACGGAGTTCGATCATCGGAACTATTGCGCCTGCCCGTTCCTCGGCATCGCGATAACATCGTCAACACCGACACAGCCGGCGCTATCTGTCGGTAGCAAGTCAAGTTGTCCGGTGTTCGTAACAGGTCAATTGTCCGCTTCGTTGTGGCTCTGATCCCGGGGGCATGCCCCCGGGATCAGAGCGGCCGTCGTGGAAGCGTGTCAGGCGGCCTTGGTCAGAATGCCGAGCGGCGCACCGTCCGAGCGGTAGCGTCCGATGCAGCGCGGGCCATAGAAGAGGCCGATCGATCCGTCGGCATAGCGGCGCACCTCGACCGTCGCCCTGACGAAGTGCTGGCGCAAGGGGCTCGGCTCGATCTGGAGCTTCAGGCGGCCGAAGGCGACAGTGTTGTCGTTGCCGACGACCCGCTCCTCCTGCAGGCAGAGGATCTCGCCGAGTTCGCCGCCGGCCCATGGGATGAGCGCCGTGCCCGGCTCGGCCGGTTCGATCGTGAAGCGCCGGTTGTGGGCAGGCAGATAGATCTCGGCGAGGAAGCGATTGGCCGCCTCGACCGTGGTGATGTCCGCGTCGGCCAGTTCCTTGACCAGGCGATCCTGCAGCGTCCCGAACATCCGCTCCGAACGCCCCCTCGCCTCCGGCGAGTAGGCGCCGATATGACGGATGCCGAGCTGCTTCAGCGCCCGGCCGACCTGGGTCAGAACGGTCCGCGACACCGGCTCGCCCGCCTTCGGCGTGTGGAAGTAGTGACTGCCCCGGTCGGTGTAGAACGAGCAGAACAGCCCATGCCCGGCAATGACCTCCCGCAGCCCCTGGAAGCTCGACCAGGTGCCCTCCTCCTCGACCAGGAAGGCCGAGTAGACCCGGCTCGTGGCATCGTCCATCGTCACGATCAGATCCATCGGGCGCTCCAGCCCCGGCAGCCACAGATGGCGCGAGCCGTCCTGGTGCAGCATCAGTCCCGGCAGCGGCTTGCGCGGCCGCTTCTTGCGATGCGCCGAGCGCTTCGGCGCCGGCCGGACCAGCCCTGAGGCGTGCAGCACGCTCTTGGTCCAGCCATAGCTCGCCCGCAACCCGTGCCGCTCCACCGATCGCTCGTGGAAATGCTTCACCGTCCAACCCTCATACCGCTCCCGGTACAGCGCCGTGATCCGGTCGACCTCGTCCGTCCCGATCCGGTGCGGGCTGACCTTGCCGAGCCGTCGGTCCAGCAGCCCATCGGCTCCCGCCTCGTCGTACCGCTCCCGCCACCGGCGAAACGTTCGCTCCGACACCCCGAGCCACTCCGACGCCTCCTCCCCGCTCAGCCGGCCAGCACGAAAGCGATCGTGGATCTCCTCGAACTTCATCACCCGCAGTCCCTGTAGCACCTCCGTCCGTCTCATCGCCGCTCCTCCCCGGAGCGGTTCTAAAACCGGACAGATCACCTGCTACAAAAACCGGACAACTCACGTGTTACCGACAGCACAGCCGGCGCTATCTTGCCATACCCCACCAGAAGTGGCATAAATAGTAGAATTCAGCGTTCTCAGCACCCATTTGAGAAAACTCGATAACTAAATTTGTTTCTTTGAACTTTACAATTTCGGTTGAAAAATTTGGCCGGCCTCGGAGTTCCGAAACCCGTGCAAGGTGATACCGATACCAATTCATTGTCGGCATACGCAATGAAGAAATGATCAATATTGCGGAGTACCTCCTACGATATAGCCTACCGGAATCTACTGAATCACGATTTGCAGAGAATTTTTCAAAATTTTAACGACCTTTTTCAAGAGGAAGAAATCTCATGTCAGCTACCGAAGCCTCATTCGATCATTTGGCAGGCGTCCCGGTCCACTATGATCGCCTTCCGTCGCCACATAGCTATGGAAGCAAGGGGGAATTGCGCACCTTTCAATGCCGCAACAAGCTCAAGGACACCCTTGAGACATGCTTCGACGACCTCTTCACCGAGTGGGGCCGTGGTCGCCCAACGGTGATCCTGACGGCAGGTACGATCGGAGACGGCATGAATGCCCATGGTCAAGGCAATGCGTTCGATCTGGATGGCTTCTTTTGGAATGAAGACCGCTTCATGATGAACGAATATCCCTCAGATCGAAAATTCTATATCGGCATCAATGCGCACTTGTTCATCTACTTTTCGCAGATTCTGAGCTATCACTATCCGAACCATCAAGATCATTTCCATATGGATTTCAATTTTTCATATACTTTCAGAACCTCCTCGAATGCGCAGACCTTCTTTCTCCAGTCTGCGCTGAAGTACATATTCGGAAAAGACATCGGCCATACCGGCACTGAGAACGACGGCGTCGACGGCGACTATGGAACCGCGACAAGGCCTGTCGTCGCCAACGTCCTGGCTGAGCTCGGCCTGTCTGGACAAGGCGGCCTGACGGTGCCGAATGTATGGAAGCAGTTCCTGCTGGAATGCCGGGCCCGCGCGTTCCACTAGCAGATTGCCTCGGCATCTGGTGCTTGCGCCGGACGAGGCAACGATCTTGCGCGATCGCGTCCCGACAGGCTTGACCAGCGGCGTTCACAGACGACTACGGTTCTCATGTGCATCGCTCCGACGCGCATGCCGGAGCGATGCCGAGAATTCCCCGGAACCGAAACACCGGCGCTCATCCGCTAGCCCTGGGTCACCAGGCTGCTGTGGTAGAACTCGGTGATGTCGCCGGTGCCGGTCAGCACCGTGCTGATGTCCAGCTCCTTGCGCATGATCTCCAGCGCCTTGGGCACGCCCGCCTCGCCCATCGCCGCTCGGATGTTGGGTTCGCCTTCAGTCCCGGTCAAGGGATCGAGCCCGTCGGCCCACAAACCTGGGAGACCGTCGAACCGCCACTCGATGCTCTGGTCTCGCCTTCCCGCATGATCGCCCCCCCAAATGGGAGACGACCGGAGCGCCCATCAGCGCGATGATGGCGGCACAACGACAAACCGCGGCGGCGGAGGCGAAGCTCTGTCGCCCAAAAGGGGGCGCAATGCAGATCGATCAAGACAAGCTGAATGCCTTCATGGGCAAGATGCTCGGCGATCTCGGCGCAGCGCTGAATGCGCCACTGATCCGCTTGGGCGACAGTCTCGGCCTCTACAAGGCGATGGCGGCCGAAGGGCCGGCGACGTCGTCCGAGCTCGCCCAGCGCACCGGCACGACCGAGCGCTACGTCCGCGAATGGCTGGCCGCGCAGGCGGCCTCCGGCTACGTCGAATACGACGCCGCGACCGAACGCTTTACCTTGCCCCCGGAACAGGCTGCGGTGTTCGCAGACGAGGAGAGCCCGGTGTTCCTCGCCGGCGTCGGCGACGTCATCGCCGCGATGGTCTATGGCGGCCCGAAGGTCGGCGAGGCCTTCCGGACCGGTCACGGCGTCGGCTGGGACGCCCAGAACCCCTGCCTGTTCTGCGGCACCGCCCGCTTCTTCCGCACCACCTACAAGCACCACCTGGTGCAGGAGTGGCTGCCGGCGCTGGACGGCGTGGCGGCCAAGCTCGCGCGCGGCGGCAGCCTCGCCGACATCGGCTGCGGGCACGGCGTCTCCACCATTCTGATGGCGCAAGCCCATCCGAATGCGCGCTGCTTCGGGTTCGACTATCATGAGCCGTCGATCACCGCGGCGCGGCAGTCGATCGCCGGAACCGACCTCGCCGGGCGGGTCACGTTCGAGACCTGCTCGGCCAAGGAGATCCCGGCCGGCACCTACGATCTCGTCGCCTTCTTCGACTGCCTGCACGACATGGGCGACCCGGTCGGCGCGCTCCGCCATGTGCGCTCGACGATGGCGCCGGACGGGACCTGCATGATCGTCGAGCCCTTCGCCAACGACCGGCTGGAGGACAACCTCAATCCGGTCGGTCGCATCTATTACGCGGCATCGACGCTGATCTGCACGCCGGCGTCGCTGTCCCAGGAGGTGGGGCTCGCGCTCGGCGCCCAGGCCGGCGAGGCGCGCATGCGCCGGGTGGCGGAAGAGGCCGGCTTCACCCGTTTCCGCCGCGTCGCCGAGACCCCGTTCAACCTGGTCTACGAAGCACGCCCGTGACCGTGGCGAAAAGGGCTCTGCTAGAGAGCCCTTTCGCTAGCCCCGGATCACCAGGCTGCTGCGGTCGACCTTGGTGATGTCGCCGGTGCCGGTCAGCGCCATGCTGATGTCCAGCTCCTTGCGCATGATCTCCAGCGTCTTGGTCACGCCCGCCTCGCCCATCGCCGCCAGGCCGTAGAGGAAGGCCTTGCCCATCAGGCAGCCGCGGGCGCCGAGCGCCACGGCCTTGAGGATGTCCTGGCCGGACTGCACGCCGCCGTCGAACAGGATCTCGGTCTTGTCGCCGATCGCCTGGACGATCCCCGGCAGGGCCGAGATCGAGGACCGCGCGCCGTCCAGCTGCCGGCCGCCATGGTTGGAGACCACCACGGCGTCGGCGCCGGTCGCGGCCGCGATCTTCGCGTCATCCTCGTCCAGCACGCCCTTCAGGATCAGCTTGCCGGGCCAGATGCTGCGCACCCATTCGACGTCCTTCCAGCTCAGCGAGGCGTCGAACTGGCTGGCGGTCCATTCCGAGAGGGTCTTCAGGTTGTCCGCCCCCTTCACCTGGCCTTCGAGATTGCCGAAGCTGCGGCGCTTGCCGAACAGCACCTTCATCGCCCAGGCCGGCTTGGTGGCGATGTCGAGCGCGTTGGCCAGCGTCAGCCGCGGCGGCACGGCCAGACCGTTCTTCAGGTCGCGGTGGCGCTGGCCCTGGATCTGCAGGTCGAGCGTCAGCACCAGGGCCGAGCATTCCGCCGCCTTGGCCCGCTCGATCAGCGACTGCGAGAAGCCGCGGTCGCGCATGACGTAGAGCTGGAACCAGAACGGCTTCTGGACCGCGCCGCGCACATCCTCGATCGAGCAGATCGACATGGTCGACAGGCAGAACGGGATGCCGAAGGCCTGCGCGGCCCGGGCGCCGAGGATCTCGCCGTCGCCGTGGAACAGGCCGGTCAGGCCGGTCGGCGCGATCGCCAGCGGCATGGTCGCGTCCTCGCCCAGGATCGTGGTCGCGACCGAGCGCTTGTCGACGTCGATCATCACCCGCTGGCGCAGGCCGATCGCCGCCAGATCCGCCCGGTTCGCCCGCAGCGTCACCTCGTCATAGGAGCCGCGGTCGGCATAGTCGAAGATCGCGCGCGGGATGCGCCGGGCCGCCAGCGCTCGCAGGTCCTGGATGTTGGTGATCGTCGGCATCGGGTTCTTCTTGGGCAGGGTTTATGTCTGATAAATCGCATGAAGGCGGCTGTCACCCGCAATTCCCGCCGCGGCCATCTTTACACATCCCGGCCGGGGCGCCAGGGTGGCGGCCATCATGACGACCGCTCTCTCGCGCCTCGACCGCGCCCTCGCCGCCCTTCCCCGCAGCTTCCCCGGCCCGGGCGGCGCCGCCGCCGTGCTGCGCGACGGCGAGATCCTGGCCCGCCACGCCTGGGGCTGGGCCAATGCCGAGCGGCGCATCCCGTTCACGCCGCAGTCGCTGTTCCGGATGTGCTCGGTCACCAAGCAGTTCACCTGCGGCCTGGTGCTCGACGCCTTCCCGGACCCGATGGTGCTGGACGGCGATGTCCGCGCCCGCCTGCCGCGGCTGGAGGGCGAGGCGCCGGGCGCGCTGCATCTCTGCCACAACCAGTCCGGCCTGCGCGACTATTGGGCGGTGGCGATGCTGCACGGCGCGCCGGCCGAATCGCCCTTCGGCGACCGCGAGGCCGAGCGCGTGATCGCCGCCACCCGGACGCTGCATTTCGCGCCGGGCAGCCGCTACTCCTACGTCAACCAGAACTTCCGGCTGCTCTCCGACATCCTCGAATCACGCACCGGCCGTAGCTTCGCCGAGCTGCTGCGCAGCCGCATCTTCGATCCGGCCGGCATGGACAGCGCCTTCCTCGCCGCCGACACCCGCGCCATGCCGGACGGCACCGAGGGCTATGAGGGCACCCAGGCCGGCGGCTTCCGCGCCGCCGAGAACCGGGTGCTGTGGACCGGCGATGCCGGCCTCGGCGCCAGCCTCGACGACATGATCGCCTGGGAGCGCCACATCGATTCCACCCGCGACGATCCGGAGGCGCTGTACAGCCGCCTGTCGGCGCCGGTGAGCTTCTCGAACGGTACGGCCGCCCCCTACGGCTTCGGCCTGGGCCGGACGACCGAGTTCGGCCGCTCCCTCAACGGCCATGGCGGCGCGCTGCGCGGCTGGCGCAGCCATCGCCTGTATGTACCGTCGGAGCGCGTCTCGATCGTCGTCCTGTTCAACCACCTGTCCGACGCCAATGCCGCGGCGCTGGACCTGCTGGCCGCGGTGCTGGGCGAGGAGCGCGCCAATCCGGCCGCCGACCTGCCCGCCCCGGGCTGGCTCGGCCATTACATGGAGCCGGAAACCGGCCTGAGCGCGCGCGCCGACCTGGTCGACGGCCGGGTGCGGCTGCGCTTCGGCCATTCGGCGGAGAAGCTGGAGCTGCAGCCCGACGGCTGCGCCGGCACCGGCCGCACCCGGCTGCGGCCGGCCGCGGACGGGCTGTGGCTGGACCGGCCGCAGGAGAACCAGAGCTCGCGCCTCGTGCCCTGCGCCGGTGAGTCCGCCACCGACCTAAGCGGCCGCTACCGCTGCGCCGAGCTGGAGGCCGAGCTGGAGGTGGTCGATGCCGGCGGCGCGCTGTATGGCGGCTTCTCCGGCTTCCTCGGCCTGGGCCGGATGGAGTTGCTGGACCCGGTCGGGCCGGATGTCTGGACCCTGCCCTGCCCGCGCGCGCTGGACCACACCCCGCCCGGCGACTGGACCCTGGCCTTTCGCCGCGACGGCACCGGCCGGCCGGCGGAGGTCGAGCTCGGCTGCTGGCTGGCCCGGCATTTGCGGTACAGCAGGGTCGGCTGATCCTTATTTTCTGTCATTGCCGGGCTTGACCCGGCAATCCAGAAGGTGTCGACGCTCTCTCTGGATGCCCGGGTCAAGCCCTGGCATGACAGTGGGTGTTTCCTCACCGGTTGCTTTCCAGGTCGCTTGACCAGACCGGAACAAAAGACGAACCTACCGTCCACCACCATCCGGAGGACCCCATGCCCAGCCAGACTGAAAAGGCCCTCGCCTTCCAGCGCCGGCATGCGCGGCCGGGGATCTTCGTCATTCCCAACCCGTGGGACGCCGGCACCGCCAGGCTGCTGGCCGGCCTCGGCTTCGAGGCGCTGGCCACCACCAGCGCCGGCCATGCCTTCACCCTCGGCCGCAGCGACGGCGCCCTGAACGTCAGCCGCGACGAGACCCTGGCCAATGCCCGGGCCATCGTCGAGGCCACCGGCCTGCCGGTCTCGGCCGATCTTGAGAACGGCTTCGGCGACGCGCCCGAGGCGGCGGCGGAGACCATCCGCCAGGCCGCCGCGGCCGGGCTGGTCGGCGGCTCGATCGAGGACGCCACCGGCCGCGACGACGACCCGATCTACGCCCTCGACCTGGCGGTGGAGCGAGTGCGGGCCGCGGTCGCGGCGGCGCGGTCCCTGCCCTTTCCCTTCACTCTCACCGCCCGGGCCGAGAATTTTTTGCACGGCCGCCGCGACCTGGCCGACACGATCCGCCGGCTGCAGGCGTTCCAGGAGGCCGGCGCCGACGTGCTCTACGCCCCTGGGCTGGCGACGCAGGAGGAGATCGAGGCGGTGGTGGGCGCGGTCGACCGGCCGGTCAATGTGGTGATGGGGCTGGTCGGCGCCCGCTTCACGGTCGCTGAGCTGGGCGAGATGGGCGTGAAGCGGATCAGCGTCGGCGGGTCGCTGGCCCGGGCCGCGCTGGGCGGCTTCCTGCGCGCCGCCCGCGAGATCAAGGACCAGGGCAGCTTCGGCTATGCCGCCGACGCGGTGCCGCACAAGGAGATCAACGCCCTGTTCGGCCAGTCTTAACCTCCGGCCGACCCAGGTCTGGGCGTGCGTGGCGTCGGTTTCGCGCCGGCGGCACTGCCGCTCAGATTCACCGAATCTCGGTGGCGAATGCCTTGACGCGATGGAACATAAAGCGAACATTTCATTGTCGGCAACCGGGAGGATTCCATGCTCCACCAGTTCGACAAGGCCACCGCTTTTCAGCGCCTGCATGCCCGCCCCGGCGCCTTCGTCATCCCCAACCCTTGGGATGCCGGGACCGCCAGGCTGCTGGCCGGCCTCGGCTTCGAGGCGCTGGCCACCACCAGCGCCGGTTTCGCCTTCACCTTGGGCCGCATCGACAGCGCCGGAGCGGTGAGCAGAGACGAAATCCTGGCCAATGCCGAGGACATCGCCGGAGCGACGGACCTGCCTGTCACCGCCGACCTCGAAGATGGCTTCGGCGCCGCGCCGGAGACAGTGGCGGAGACCATCCGCCGTGCCGCCGCGATCGGGCTGGTCGGAGGCTCGATCGAGGACGCGGCCGGCCGGGCTGACGATCCGATCCACGATTTCGGCTTGGCGGTCGAGCGGGTCCGCGCCGCGGTCGAGGCGGCGCGATCCCTGCCCTTTCCCTTCGTCCTGACGGCGCGGGCCGACAACTTCCTGTATGGCCGCCCGGATCTGGCCGACACGATCCGGCGACTGCAGGCGTACCAGGAAGCCGGGGCCGACGTGCTGTATGCGCCGGGCGTGACCGATCGGGACGGGATCGCCACGCTGGTGCGTGCCGTCGACCGACCGGTCAACATGGTGACGGGCCTGACCGAGACGAGTTTCACCGTGGCCGAGCTGACGGAGATCGGCGTGAAGCGCATCAGCGTCGGCGGCTCCCTGGCACGGGCGGCGCTCGGTGCGTTCCTGCGAGCAGCCCGGGTGATCCGGGACCACGGCAGCTTCTCCTATGCCGCGACAGCCATTCCGGATGAGGATCTGAGACGTCTGTTCTCTTCGATGCCGTGATACGCGACGGGCTGTCCGGCGGATGCGCATCGCAGGCTTTCCGATCCGCCGAATCGGGTGCCTATACTGCCGCCATGACCAGCCCCGACTCACCCATCCGCATCCGGCCGATGGCCGGGTCGCTCGGCGCCGACATCGATCTCGCCGGCCCGGTCGACGACACGCTCTTCGCCGCGATCCGCCAAGCCCTGGACGACCATCTGGTGATCCACCTGCACGGGCTCGACCTGGCGCCGGAGGACCTGGTGGCGCTGACCCGCCGCTTCGGCACGATCAGCCGCGCGCCCTACATCAAGCACATGGACGAGCATCCGGACATCGTCGCCGTGAAGAAGTCGGCCGACGAGCGCAAGGTCAGCACCTTCGGCAACGCCTGGCATTCGGATTTCAGCTTCCTCGACCAGCCGCCGATGGCGTCCCTGCTCTACGCCAGCCACGTGCCGAGCCATGGCGGCGACACTCTGTTCGCCAACATGTACGCCGCCTATGACGCGCTGTCGGACGGGCTGAAGGCGGTGCTGGACGGGCTCGACGCCATGCATTCCGGCAAGCCCTACGGCACCGGCGGCGTGCCCGGCAACGTCGCGGTTTCGAAGTCGATCGGCATCGAGCGTAACCGGCCGGAGGCGGACCGCGAGATCCCCCACCCCGTGGTGCGCGTCCATCCCGGCACCGGCCGCAAGGCGCTGTTCATCAATTCGATCTACACCCAGCGCTTCGCCGGCATGACGGTGGAGGAGAGCAAGCCGCTGCTCGACTTCCTCTATGCCCATGCGATCCGGCCGGAATTCACCTGCCGGCTGCGCTGGAAGCCGCACGACCTGGCGATCTGGGACAACCGCTGCACCCTGCATTACGCCGTCAACGACTATGACGGCCAGGACCGGCTGCTATACCGCACCATGGTGCGGGGCGAACGGCCGGTCCCGGCAGTGCAGAGGGCTTAAGGACTTCCCGTGAGGCGTCCCCTTCTGAGGCGTCCCCTTCTATTGTCATTGCCGGGCTTGACCCGGCAATCCAGGGGCCACAACGAACCGCTCTGGCTGCCCCTGGATCCTCGGGTCAAGCCCGAGGATGACAATAAAAATGGAATAGAGACCTAAGCCAAACCCGCCTCAACCCAACGGCTTATACGCGATCGCCTCGATCTCGACCTTGCAGTCGATCATCATGTCGGCGCGGACGCAGGAGCGCGCGGGCCGGTCGCCGGTGAAGTAGCTGTCATAGGTCCGGTTGAAGGCGGCGAAGTCGCGGGTGTCGTCCAGCCAGGCGGTGACCTTGATCACGTCGTCCAGCGTGCAGCCGGCCAGGGCCAGCGCCGCCTGGACGTTCTTCATCGTCTGGTGGGTCTGGATCTCGATGCCGCCGGCCACGACCACGCCGTTCTCGTCGAACGGCACCTGGCCCGAGACATAGACATAGTCGCCGGCCCGCACGGCCTTGGAGAAGGGCAGCTTCTGCCCGCCGGCACCGGTGACGGTGGTTCCGAAATGCTCGCGCTTGCTCATGGGTCTTCCTATTTGACGGCGCCGAGGGCCAGGTGATGCCGCCCGATCCTATAGCGGCCGGCGACGAGGGAGAAAATCTCGATCGGCAGAGTGTGCGTCTCCGGAGCGCGCATTGCCGGCAACCGCGGCTCCGCATCGATGCTGCGGCGCACATGCGAGATGGCTGTCTTGTAAGTTTCAGACATTGAGCTACCGTCGGGCCTTCAGCCCCTTCTCCCTGCCGGAAAGACAGCCATGACGCGCTTCGCGGACCAGACCGTTCTCGTCACCGGGGCGCTCGGCGGCATCGGCGGGGCGATCGTCGACCATTTCGCGGCGGCAGGGGCGACGCTGATCCTGTCCGATCGCGACGCCGCGGCGCTGGAGGCGCGCGTCGCCGCGCTGGCCGGAGCCGGCACCAAGGCCGCCGCCGCGCCGGCCGACCTGCGCGACGCCGGCGCCACCCGCGTGGCGATCGAGGCCGCGGCCGCCCGCACCGGCCCGGTCGACATCGTGGTCAACAATGCCGGCGGCGGCAATGGCGGCGGCAGCCTGGCCACGACCACGGCCGAGACCTGGGCCGGCGATGTCGAGCTGAACCTGAACGGCGCCTATCACGTCGTCGCCGCGGTGATCGACGGCATGAAGGACCGCCGCCGCGGCAGCATCGTCAACATCAGCAGCGTCAACGGGCTGCAGGCACTGGGCCACCCGGCCTACAGCGCGGCCAAGGCCGGGCTGATCAGCTACACCCGCGCCCTGGCGGTCGAGTACGGGCCCTTCGGCATCCGCGCCAATGTGATCTGCCCCGGCACCGTGCGCACGCCGATCTGGCAGGCGCGGATCGACCGGAAGCCGGAGATCTTCGACTCCCTGCGCAAATGGTACCCGCTGCAGCGTGTGGCCGAGCCAAGCGACATCGCCAAGGCCGTCGCCTTCCTGGCCTCGGACGAGCTGGCCGGCTTCATCACCGGCGCCATGCTGCCGGTCGATGGCGGCCTGACCGCCGGCAACCGGGTGATGGCCGGAGAGCTGACGCTGGAGGAGTTCTGACAGGCGTCGACGCTCCCTGCCATGCCCGGGCATGGCGGAGGCATATCGAGCGGAACATTTTCTTACGAATGAAGGCCGAAGTGATGTTCACCCCCGCCGTGCTCGCCCTCGACCCGATCCTCGACTCACCCGTCGACGGCGCCAGCAAGGGCCTGCCGCCCGATCTCAAGCCGATCCCGTTCTGCAGCATCGGCGAGCAGGGCTGGAACGCGCTGTCCGGCGACCTGCCCATGCCGCAGGCGCTGCTGAAGCGCTCGGTGCTGGAGCGCAACGCCCGCTGGATGCGCGACATCCTGGCCGAGACCGGCGTCGCCCTGGCGCCGCACGGCAAGACGACGATGAGCCCGCAGCTGTTCGACCTGCAGCTCGCCAACGGCTCCTGGGGCATCACCGTCGCCACCGCCCAGCAGTTCGAGGTGTGCCGTCGCTTCGGGGTGAAGCGGATCCTGGTCGCCAACCAGCTGGTCGACGCCGCGGCGATGCGCTCGGTGCTGGCGGCGCTGGCCGCCGACCCGGCGCTGGAGGCGTTCTGCCTGGTCGATTCCGTCGCCGGGGTGCGCCGGCTGGCCGAGGCCGCCCGGGCGACCCCGCCGCAGCGCCCGCCGGGCCTGCTGGTCGAGCTCGGCATGGTCGGCCGCCGCACCGGCTGCCGCACGGCCGCCGAGGCGCTGGAAGTGGCCCGCGCTGCTGCCGACGAGCCCGGTCTCGCCCTGCGCGGGGTCGAGGGCTATGAGGGGCTGGTCATCACCAACGACGCCGCGGCGGACGAGATCGCCGTCACCGGTTTCCTGGACCAGCTGGCGGCGCTGGCGGCGGAGATCGACCGCGCCGGGCTGTTCGCCGACGATCCGGTGCTGTTGAGCGCCGGTGGGTCGGCTTACTACGACATCGTCGCCCGCAACCTTGCCGAGGTGCGGCTGTCGCGCCCGACCCAGGTGGTGGTGCGCAGCGGCTGCTACCTGACCCATGATTCCGGCCAGTACACCCGGCTGTTCGAGCACATCCTCCGCCGCATCCCGGCCGACTGGCGCCGGCACGGCGACCTGGCGCCGGCGCTGGAGGTGTGGTCGATGGTGCAGTCGCGGCCGGAGCCGGGCCTGGCGATCCTGACCATGGGCAAGCGCGACGTGTCCTACGACATCGAGCTGCCGATCCCGACCCTGTGGCGCCCCGCCGGCGCCGCCGCCTCTCAGGCGATCCCGGCCGGCGCGGTGCTCAATGCGATGAACGACCAGCACGCCTATCTGAAGCTGCCGGACGGCTTCGACCCGCAGGTCGGCGACCTGGTCTGCTGCGGCATCTCCCACCCCTGCACAACCTTCGACAAATGGCAGGTGATGATGGTGGTCGAGGACGACTACCGCGTCTCGGGCGCCATCCGGACGTTCTTCTGATGCCCGCTCCCCTCGCCCCTTGACGTCGACGTCCGTCCTGCCCGACGCCCAGTTCAACGGAAAACCCATGCCTGACCAACCGCGCTACGACCTGCTGCTCCGCAACGGCACCGTGATCGACGGCTCCGGCGCCCCGCGCCACGAAGCCGACGTCGCCATCCTGGGCGACCGCATCGCCGCCGTGGCGCCCACCGGCAGCATCGCCGCCGACCGGGCGAAGCAGAGCATCGACGTCGCCGGCCGGGTGGTCGCGCCCGGCTTCATCGACGTGCACACCCATGACGACCGGGCGGTGATCGACGGCCCGGACATGCTGCCGAAGATCAGCCAGGGCGTCACCACGGTGGTGATCGGCAATTGCGGCATCAGCCTGTCGCCGCTGACGCTGAAGGACGCCCCGCCGCCGCCCCTGAACCTGCTGGGCGACCAGGCCGTCTACGAGTTCCCGAGCTTCGCCGAGTACCGCGCCCGGCTGGATCGGGTGGTGCCGGGCGTCAATGTGGCGGCGCTGATCGGCCATTCCTCGCTGCGCATCGGCACCATGGCGGATGTCGGCCGCAAGGCGAATGCGGGCGAGATCGACGCCATGCGCCGCCTGCTGGCCGACAGCCTGGACGCGGGCGCCATCGGCTTCTCCACCGGCCTCTACTACAAGCCCAACGCCGCGGCGGATGCCGACGAGGTGGCGGCGCTGGCGGAACTCCTGGCCGACCGCGGCGGCGTCTACGCCACCCATATGCGCGACGAGCACGACAAGGTGCTCGACTCCCTGGAGGAGAGCTTCAGCACCGCCCGCCGCGCCAAGGTGCCGGTGGTGATCTCGCACCACAAATGCGCCGGGCCGCACAATTGGGGCCGCAGCCGCGAGACCCTGCCGGTGATCGAGGCGGCCAGCCGCAGTCAGCCGGTCGGGCTCGACGCCTATCCCTACACCGCCGGCTCGACCGTGCTGGACCCGGACCATGTCACCGGCGACATCCGGATCATGGTCGCCTGGTCCAAGGCGCAGCCGGAGATGGCGGGCCGCGACCTGGCCGGGATCGCCGCGGAATGGGGTTGCACCGAGAAGGAGGCGGCGGTGCGGCTGCACCCGGCCGGCGCCATCTACTTCCAGATGGACGAGGCCGATGTCCGCCGCATCCTGTCCTTCCCGCTGACCATGATCGGCTCGGACGGCCTGCCGCATGACAGCCACCCGCACCCCCGCCTGTGGGGCACCTTCCCGCGGGTGCTGGGCCATTACAGCCGCGACCTCGGCCTGTTCCCGCTGGAGACGGCGGTGCACAAGATGACCGGCCTCTCGGCGATGCGCTTCAACTTGGCCGACCGCGGCCTGGTGCGCGAGGGCCACGCCGCCGACCTGGTGGTGTTCGACCCGGCCCACATCGCCGACGCCGCCACCTTCGAAGCCCCGAAGACACCGTCTAAGGGCCTGGATTTCGTGCTGGTGAACGGCCGCCTGTCCTGGCGCACCGGGGAAACGGAGGTGGACCGGGCGGGACGGCTGCTGGCAAGGGCTTAGAGACCGTTTGGAAATTGCGGATGGGGGCTTTCTCGGCGAGCGAGGATATGATTCAAGCTATGGATGTGGACGGAACAGAGCCGTGGCCGGATGGCCGAGATCGCAAAGAAGACCAAGCGCTATCC